>JALWOP010000398.1 GCA_027083445.1 Planctomycetota bacterium
CCAGGAAGGCGCGGAGGGCGGCGGCGGGGCCCGGCGGCCCGGCGGCCTGGACGGCTCCGGCGAGGAGGAGCGGGGAGAGCAGCAGGGCGATGAGTAGGAACAGGTGACGGTTCATCGGTTCAACGGGCGGGCGGCCGGAGCAGCCGCGCTTTGATGGCCGCGCGGTCCTCGACGGCGGCCTCCTCCAGACATTCCAGGAGAAGCCGGCTGCCTTCCAGGTAGCGTTCCAGGTTCCCTGCGTCCAATGTGTCGAACGATTCGATACCAAATTCCCGTTGCAGCCCTTCCTGCAAGGCGGTGTCGAAGGCCTGCCATTCGTCGTCGCCCCAGTCCTTTTCTGGAAGCGGCAGATCCATCAGCACCTGGCGCAGGGGGACGTGGCTGCTTTCTCGAAGACGGTCTTGTAGCGCGGCGAGAGCCTCGGCCAACCGGCGGGCGGGATGGGGCCGCTTGTACTGGGGGAGAGCAGGGAGATAGATCGCGACCCGCAGGACGTCAAGCGGGGTGGGATCCAGGTCTGCACCCAGGTAGGCGCGGGCGTGGTCGAGGACGCGGTCGAGGACGCGGTCGGGGGCGTGGTCAAGGGCGTGGTTGAGGGCGTGGTCGAGGGCAATGTTAAAGGCCATGGAGGGGGGGAAGCGGATGCCGCGGTCGAAGGCGGTGGCGAAGGTGCGGTCGCGGGCGTAGGCGTAGGCGCGGTCGATGGCGAGGTCGAAGTCGAGGTCAACGAGGGCGCGGTCGAGGTCGCGGGCGAGGTCGAGGTCGAGGTAGCGGGCGCGGGCGAGGGCGCGGGCGAGGTCGGGGTCGCGGGCGCGGGCGAGGGCGAGGGCGAGGGCGATGGAGATCGCCCAGTGAAGGTAAACTGCCCGTACCGCCGCCGGGGCGCAGTCCACGGCGGCTCCCTTCGCCTCCTGTTCTGCCCACGCCAGCATGCGGGAGAGCGTTTCGTCCTCGGCGGCGAGCGCATCCAACGCCCCTTGGAATCGCTCGAAGAAGGGAGCGGCATCGTCCAGCAGGCTGGCGGTGAGCAGGAACACCTCCCGCCAGCGGTCGTCGCCGATGTGGGCCATCAGCCGGTCGAGCGTGCCGGAGGCGGCGTTCTGGACGATGTAACGGGCGGTGAAGTACTCCTGGAAGGTGAGGTTGGCGAAGGTGTAGAGAGCATGGGCCTGCTCGACGAAGATGCCGTGCTGGGCGACGATGGCCCGCAGGACGTCCTCGCCGACGCCCTCGTCCACCTCCTCCGGTGGGTGGGGCAGCCGCCGGAGGAAGGAAGCGATCTTCGACGCCAGTTCCCGCTTTCGGAAGACATGCTGCCCCGCGTCGAAAGCCTCGGCCGCGATGCGGGAGAACAGTTGCCGCTTCCGGCCCACCGTCAGGTCTTTGTAGATGGCGTCGCGCCGAATCTGGCGGCTGGCATCCCACTTCTTCAACAGCGCGTCCACCGCCTCCTGGTAGAGTTCCGCCCGGCGGGGAGCGAACTCCTGGGTCTCGTCGAAGGCCAGGCAGATGAAGGAGAGGAGGATGGGGGTGCGGCCCAGTTCACGCAGGGGGGCGTGCTCCTCCATCTCGAAAAATTCCCGCGAGAACCGCTCCCACTTTCGAGGTTGAGGGCCGAACCAGTGCCGCGCATAGGCCCGCATCTGCTCCGCGGTGAAATCGGCCAGTTCGACGTACTCGAACCGCTCGAAGACGTAATCGGTGGCGGCAATGCGGCAAGTGATGAGGCATTGGCTGCTGGGGTAACGGTCGGCGAAATCCCGCAGTTGACCGATGGCCCGCTCGCGGCGTCCTTCGGCCTGGGGGACCTCGTCCAGGCCGTCGAAGAGGACGATCGCCCGGCCGCTCCGCAGCAACCGTTCGACGAAGGGACGGGCCTCCGGGAAGCGGCAGATGTTGAACTCGCGGGCGATGAAGTCGAGGAGGTCGCGCTCCACGTCCCAATCCCGCAGCGTGACCATGATGGGCACCTTGTCTATCTTCCCCTGGGCGGCTTGCAGGGCCACGTACCGGAGCAAGGTCGTCTTCCCGGCCCCTGGCTTACCCAGGATGAAGAGCCGTTGATGGCCGGGGCTGGTGATCAGCCTGAGGGCGTGATACCGCTTGCTACCACTCTGCCGCCAATGCCAGACTCTCCGTCGGGCGAAGGACTCCGCCAGGCTCTCGCGGTCGTATCTTCGTATGGCGGTCGGCGTGTCCAGGATGAAGAGGTCGGTGAAGATGCCCTCCAGGGGGAGCAGCTCCGGGCGGCCCAGGACGCGGGTAAAGCCGTACCGCTCGATCACCGCCTTGCGGTAGTCCTGAGCGGCTCGTCTCCAACGCGCTTGGTCCCAGAGCCATTTGATGCCTTGTTGGGCCAGGTCGTCGCCGTATTTGCTCCACAGCCAGGCAGTGGTTTCTAGGTCTGCTGTTTCCAACATTTGGTAGTGTCTCTCCTTCTTCTCTGCCCCACGCTCTGCTTCTTCCTTTCTTGCTTCCACGCCTTGCGTGGGAGCAGAGAGCCGCCCCTGACGCAGAGCGTCGGCTTGCCGTTCCCACGCTCCGGCGTGGGAACGAGGAGGACGCGCCGGGGCGTGGCAACGGACGGAGGGAACGGCGGCCTATTCTCCGTCTCGCGTCAGAGCGCGGAGTATTTCAGTGGCCTCTTTGCCGCGGCCCAGTCTCCGCAGCGACGCGGCGGCTTTCCGGCGCACCTCCCCATCCATCTCCGCGTCCCGCGCCAGGGACAGCAAGTCGTCGGCACGCCCTAAATCCTCCAATGACTTAACGGCCCTCCAGCGTATCCATCCATCCACCCTCACGTCCCGTGCCAGAGACAGCAAGTCGTCGACACACCCCAACTCCCCCAACGACGCGGCAGCCTCCCAGCGCACCAATTCGTCCACCCCCGCATTCCGTGCCAGGTACAGCAGGACGGCGGCTGCCTCCTCAACGCGGCCCAATTTCCCCAGCGACACGGCGGCCTCTCGGCGCACCCACCCACCCATTCCTACGTCCTGCGCCAGGGACAGGTACACTTCGGCGGCTTCCTTGACACGCCCCAACTCCTTCAACCACACAGCGGCCTCCCGGCGCACCTCTCCATCCACTCCCGCGTCACGCGCCAAGAACAGTAGGTCGTCGGCACACCCCAACTCCCCCAACGACGCGGCAGCCT
>JALWOP010000399.1 GCA_027083445.1 Planctomycetota bacterium
CTTCTTCAAGCTCAAGCTGGGCGGCGAGGTCGACGCCGAACTCGCCCGTCTGCGGGACCTCGCGCGGCTCCTCGACCGTCTCGCCGAGCCCCATCACGCGACCCTCGACGGCACCGCGCAGTGCACCGACCCCGCCCGGCCCGCACGGGGGATCCTGGCCTGCGTCGTCGCCCTGGCGGCGATCGGTTTCCTGCTCCAGGTTAGCCACGCCTCGACCACCCTGCCCCCGGCGGAGTTCCGCTCGGAGCTGGTTCGCATGCTCACCTTCCGTCTCTTGGCCCTGGGGGTGGGGCTGGCCGCCTGGCGCATGGGGCCCCTGGCCCTGGCGCGTTTCGTCCCCGCCCTGGTGGCACTGGTGGGCCTGGCGCTCCTGCTGGTCTACCTGCCGGGAGTCAACGCGGCGGTCAACGGTTCCCGCCGCTGGCTGCGGCTGCCCCTGATCGGGCTGTCGGTTCAGCCCTCGGAATTGGCTCGGGTGGTGGCGGTCTTGTGGGTCGCCCTGCGGATTCAGCATCTAGGTCCCGAAGTTCGGGACGCGAGACGCGGTTACCTGCCGATGTTCCTCTTCGGCATGACCGGCTGCGCCCTGATCCTGTTCGAACCCGACGTCGGCGGGGCGATCCTCTTCGGCCTCTGCTTTGTCAGCACCCTCTGGGTGGGCGGTGCCCGTCCGGCCCACCTGGCGGGATCGGGGGCGGCGGCCCTGGCCGCGATGGGGATCGGACTCTTGCTCTTCGGAGCAGCGGCATTCAGCCATGTCCAGGAGCGCATCGCCGTCTGGCTCGGCCACTCGGCCAACTCCCAGGTCACCCGTGCCGCCGAGGCGATGGCGGCAGGCGACCTGTGGGGCGTCGGCCTCACCGAAGGCGGCTTTCGCAACGTCAGCCTGCAGTACATGCAGACCGACTACGCCCTCTCCCTCGTGGGAGAGGAACTCGGTCTGTTCGGCGTCCTCACCGTGATCGGCATCTTGATCGCCTTCCTCGTCTTCTCGCTGCGCTTGGTGGCCTCCCTGCGGGATCGCTACCTCGCCTTGACCGCCTTCGGCCTACTGGTCTCCGTCGCTTTCCAGGCGATGTTGCACCTGCAGGTCGTCACCGGCCTCGCACCACCCAAGGGTATGACCCTGCCCTTTGTCTCCGCTGGCGGCAGTGCCCTGCTCGCTTCCAGTCTGGCCGTCGGCCTGGCCCTGGGAGCAGCGCGAGCCGCCCGGACCCAATCCCTCTCCTGACTGCCATGCAAAACATCGAACGCGTCGGTGCCGTCGCCCTGCTCTTCATCCTCGTGACCATCCTGGTCGTCGCCCTCTGGGATGATGGGGGCGACACCTCCCTCACCGCGGCCCGCTCGCAAGGGCAGGCTCGCCTCGACCCCGCGGGAGGACGGCAGGCGCCGCCGCGCCGCACCGCTCCGAGGACCGACGCGGAATCCACTCGCCGTGGGGAGCGGCGCGGCGCCCCGCGCAAGCCGACATCCAAGGACGCAGAGGGGCTGCGGGCCGTGCGCGCCGCCGGTAGACGGGAGGATCGCTCTCTCCTCGGCGACGCCTCGAGCGTAGCTCCGGTGGCGGAGGTCGCTCCGAGTGCTCTTCCCGCGGGAACGGCCCGTTCACCCCAGACCGACCCCGTGCCCCTGGATGTGCCTACAGGGGGGAAAGAGCCGGGAAAGAGGCTGCTCGATCAAGGCTGGGACAATGGTCGGGCCACCCGTCGCAAGACCGCCCAGGTCGCGCAGCCGGCCTCCTCGGGTCGCAAGCACAAGTCCACGGTGGTCCCGGCCACGAAGACGGCCTCCAACGCCGCGGCGGAGAGTGGCTCGGGCCTGACCCACAGGGTGCGCTTGGGTGAGACCCTCGGGGAGATCGCCAGGATGCACCTGGGCAAGGCGAGCCTCTGGCCCAAGATCGCCCACCTGAACGGGCTCGAAGGGGACCGGATCCGCGAGGGTCAGGTGTTGCGTCTGCCTGTCGGCTCCAAACCGCTCGCGGCTTCGACGCCGGCGAGCGGGAATCGGACGGGCGGCAAGACGGGACAGGCCCGGCTCGCTTCCACCTCTTCGGGACAACGTACCTATGTCATCCGCAAGGGGGATGTGCTCAGCCTGATCGCCCAGCGGGAGCTCGGCTCGGCCAAGCGCTGGCCCGAGATCCTCTCCTTGAATCCGGGGCTCGACGAGAAGAAGCTGGCCGTCGGAGCCACGATCCTACTGCCCCTGCGAAGCGCCGGAGCCGCTGTGGAGCGCGTGGCCCTGGCAAGCTCCACCCGTCCCCGTGACTCCAAGAGGCCCTACGTCCACTGATGATGAAGCCCCACTACCGCGCCAGCCTCCTGGTGATCTGCTTGGGTCTCACCGTGCTCTACCTGCCCCAGGGGCTGGAGCTCCTCGGTCACTGGCCTGCCCGTCCCTTGCTCGGGTCGCCTCCGCCGCCCGTCGAGGTGGGGAGTGCCGCGACGGCCCTCGCCCCCTCGCCTCATCCAGAACCTCTGCCGCAGCCCACATCGCTCCCACAGCCCGTGCTCCCGCAGCCCGTTGGCCCCGCCGGTGCCGGGGTTCCCTCCGGTGCATCGAGCAGGGATCTGACCCTGGGAGAACTCTTCTCCAAGCCTTCGCCGGCCCTCGTCTCGAGGGGCCAGTGAGGACCGATTCCCAAGGATCTACCCGTCTGAGAGGGCGGCACCTGGCCTTTGCCGGGGGAGGTACCGGCGGCCACATCGTCCCCGGCCTGCACCTGCTCGATTACCTGGTAGCCGCCGGTGCCCCCCCCGCAGCCGTGACCTGGCTGCACGGGGGAAGGGCCGTGGAGCGCGAGGTGCTGGCCGACCTCGAACAGCGGGCGGGCGGAGCGCGGGTGGATCGGATCCCCCTGCCCCTCGAGGCTGTCGGTGGGGGAGCTCCGGCTCTAGGTGGGCTCGCCCTGCGTCTGCCGCGGGCGACCCGGCGTGCCCGCAGGGCCCTCGTGGGAGCCGACCTGCTCCTGGCGCTGGGGGGCTACACCAGCGCTCCGGCGGTGCTCGCCGCCCGCAGCCTTGGGATTCCCTCCGTTCTGCTCGAGATCAATGCGGTACGCGGCCGGGCGACTCGGGCGCTGACCCCGCTCTGCAGGCGGGTCTTGCACGCCTGGCCCGCGAGCCTCCCCGCCCACCCC
>JALWOP010000400.1 GCA_027083445.1 Planctomycetota bacterium
GGGTGGGGGCTCGGGGGAGTTGGACCGCTCCGACCTGGAGCGCGGGGCCCGGCGCGGCTCCCGCAAGGGGATCCTGCTCCTGGCGGCGATCGCCCTCGCCGGCGGGGGTGCCCTGTGGTACCTGGAGCGCGGCGGCGGCAGTGAGGGGCACCGGAGTCGGCCCGTGCCCGTCGTCGAGGGCAACCTGCTCGCCCAGGAGGTCTCCTCCTTCGAGGGGGAGGATGGATGGAGCCCGGTCGAGGAGCTGCCCGCCACCTTCCGCATCACCCCCTCCGCGCGCTACTCCGGTGAGCGTGGCCTGGCGGCGGACCTCGTCGCCGGCGAGGCGGCCGAGCAGCGCTCGGATGCGGTGGAGACGCGCCCCGAGCGGCGTTTGACGGTCGCTGCCCAGGTACGAGTACGCGGCGATGCCCTGGCCCGCATCGGGCTGGCTTTTCTGCCCGAGCCCGAGGAGGAGAGCCTCCCGGCGGAGACGATGATCTGGTCGCCGCCCCTGCCGGCCGGCGACGGGTCCTGGATGTCGGTCAGCTTCTCGGCGACGACACCCGGCGGCTACGATCAGGTCCGGGTCGTCCTGCGGGCGGACGCTGCGGGAGTGGGGGCTTCGGAAGGGACCTCCCAGGAGGATCTCGACCCGCAGATGGAAGCCTCGAGTGGGGGTGGGCACGTCGATTTCGACGACGTCTCGCTCCAAGCGGCTCCCGGGGCCAAGGCGGCCGACATCGGCAGCGCGGACTTTTACCTCGACGGGGGCAACCTGACCCTCTTCCAGGTCAACCACGTCACCCTCTCGGGCTTCGGTGTGCTGGTGGAGGGAGAGGCGGCCCCGCCGGGTACCCTCGTCCCCGCCGAGCTCGAGGTCTTGGAAAACGGGGTGCGCTTCGTTCCCCGTTCCGGCGGACGCCTGCGCATGCGGGCCGAGGTCCCCGCCTTCGCGGGGGGACTGGCGACCCTCGGGGTGGACGGCTACCAGGTGCGCGACGGCTCCTTCGAGGGAAAGGGCGTCACCGATCTCCTCTTCGGCAGCGGTCACGAACTGGTGCGCCTCGCCCTGGGGGGTGCGCTCGACCTGCGCGCGACGCGCCTGGAGGACGGCGCACTGGAACTCTCCGCGCCTCTCGAATCGGGACTGACTCCGATCCTGCAGGTTCGCTTCCAGGATGAGCAGCGACGCATGGTCGAACTGACCGCAAGAGCCGAGCGGGCCGAGAAGCAGGGCCGGGTGGGGGAGGCGCTCAGCGCCTGGCAGAGCCTCCTGGACGAGGTCCCCTTCGACGGCGAGCGTGTGGCCCGGGCCCAGGAGGCCCGTGCCCGGCTCCTGCGCGAGGGTTTTGCTCGGGCAGCGGAGATCGAGGCGGAGGTCGAGCGGGCACGCTTCTTTCGGCTCGTCGATCTCTACCGCGCCTGCCGGGCGGACGCCGAGGCCCTGCGGGAACGTTACGCAGGTAGCGCGGTGGCGGAGCGAGCGGATGGGATCCTCTCCGCCGTCGATGCGGAGCTGAGTCGGCTCGAAGCCCAGCTCGACCAGGACGAGGTCAGGCGCTTGAAGGCGATACGGGCCGGTCTCTTGGCCCGCGGTGCGGAGGGACTGGCCGGCGAGGTTCAGCGCTACCTCACCGAGAAGTACGGGGGCGCCGGAACGGGCCCCGCAGAAGACGCGGACTCGGGGAGTGAGTCCGGGAGTGGAGAGGTGCGCTGATGGCAAGGGTGAGCACGGGAATCGACGTCGGGCACCGCACGGTCAAGTTTCTGCGCGGGTACTCGAAGGGGAATACCTTCCACGTCACCGGATTCAGCCTGAGCGAAACCCCCGCCGGGTCGGAGCAGGCTGGAGACTGGATCGAGCAGGCTTGGGAGGCGGCCGATCCGCCCTTCAAGCCCACCCGGGCGCGGATCGGCCTGACCGGCAAGGACGTCAACGTGCGCTATACGCGCGTCCCCCGCGTTCCCGATTGGCAGTTGCGCAACCTGATGCGCTTCGAGGTTTCGGAGGTCGGGGATCAATCCGGCAGCGCCGTCGCCAGTGATTTCAACCTGCTGCCCGAGCTTCCGGAGATCGAAGGCGAGGACGTCGTGCTCCTGGCGATGGCGCGCGAGTCCCTCCTCGAAGAGCACATGCAGGGGCTGGCCGCGCTAGGGGGCAAGCTCGACTGCTTCAGTCCCGCTGCCGTGGCCCTCTACAACGCTTGGGTGCGCTATGGGGTGGTCGAGGACGACACCGTCTTGGTGGCCAACATCGGGCACGACAACCTGGACGTTTGCATTGCCCGCGGGCCCGACCTGCTCTTTGCGCGCAACTTGACCGGCGGCGGCCGCCTGTTCGACGAGGCGATCGCCCAGCGCATGGGCATCTCCCTCGACCAGGCGGAACAGGTCAAGCGCCGCATGGCGACGCTGCGCCCGGGGGCCGGCTACGCGACCCCCAATCACGAGCGGGCCAGCCGAGCGATCCTGGGGGCGGCGGGACAGCTCCTCTCTCTGCTCCAATCCGCGGTCCTGTTCTGCAAGAGCCAGGTCAAGGTGACCGGCCTCAAGCTCGACCGAGTGGTGCTCTGCGGCGGTGGATCGGCTCTGGACGGCCTCGGCCAGTACCTCTCGGCGGGGATGCAGGTTCCGGTCGAGTTGTTCGACCCCTTCCGCGTCGTCGACATCTCTTCCCTCGACCCCGAGAGTGCCGAGGAGCTCGAGCGCCACAAGCTCGAGGCGGTCGTCGCCCTCGGTCTGGCGACCATGGGCTCGGACGAGGAGGCCTACAGCCTCGAGCTTCTGCCGGCCAACCTGGTGCGCCGCCGGGCCTTCCTTGCGGGACCTGCGTGGTTGATCGCCGCCGCCCTCCTGGCGGGCCTCTTCCTGGTGGACAAGTCGATGCGGCTACGGTCCGAGGCCGCTTCGGTTCGCAAGGAGGCGAGTAGCCTGGCGCGGCAGGTCAGCCGTGCGCAGCGCATCCACTCGGAGGCCGAGGCCCTCGTCTCGGAGAACGCCCTCCAGTCGGAGTTGGTGCAGGATCTGGCCGGGATCGCCGGGATGGGAGAGCAGGCCGCGCGCACCATCGTCGGCCTCGACCGCCACCTGCCGCGCGACTTCTGGCTCAGCCAGGTCACCGGCATGTCGGGCTTCGACGAGGAACTCGGGGTCACCCGCGAGCGGGAGAGGCCCCTGCTCTCGATCGACGGCAAGGTACGCGAGGGGACCCAGTCACCCACGACCCAGTTCAACCTGATGATCGAAGGTCTCCACAGCGACCTGCCCACGCTACGCGAACGCTCCACGGTGGACCCGGCCCGGGGCCGTTTCAAGATCGACATGACCCTCTTCGGGGCTCCCGAGAAGACGAGTGACGAGACGGAGGGAGCCTGAAATGGACTTCGAAAGCTACTGGCAGGAGAACAAGCGCAGTGTGGTCGCGATCATCGCCGGGCTCCTGGTCTTCTTCATCGCCAACGCCCTGATCGACGGCACCCTCGGGCGCTCCCTCCGGGATGCTCGCGCCTCGCGTAGCGCCAAGCTGCGCGATCTGCGCCGGGAGCGCTACACCTCCGAAGCCAAGCAGCTTGCGCAGGCGGACAACGAACGCCTGGCTGCCGCCCGGGAAGCCCTGGTCTCCGCGGTGGTCTTCGTTCCCCGGCCGGAATTCCGCTTCGACGCCGGTCGGGGCTCGGTGGCGGCCCAGTTTTTCACTCGCGTGGAGGAGGTTCGGGCTCGTCTCAGTCGGCGTGCGGGGCGATCGGGACTGCGCCCCCCTGACGACGCCTGGGGGATCGAGATGCCCGAGACCAACGCGGAGCCGGTCCTGGTGCGCCACATGGAGGCGCTCGACCTGATCGAGCGCGTCGTCGACCTGGCCGTCGAGACCGGCGTGAGCCACATCTCTCGTATCCAGGTCGAGCTCGACCCCGCTTTCGGTTCGAAAAAGGGGCTGGGAGCGATCGAGCGCACGCGGGTGCTCTTCGATCTGGACACGAGCTCGACCTCGGTCGCGAGCCTGGTCGTCCTGGCCCAGACCCCCGCTCAGAACGAAAGCACGACGGCCCTACCCCTGGATGGTCTGGAGATCCGCGGAGACCGCAATCGGCCCGGGTGGGTCAAGGCGTCGCTGACCTTCACCATCGTGCGTCTGACCGGTGAGGGATCGCGGGTCGATGCCGAGGAGGTGACCCGATGAAGCTGCGCACGGAAGCGATCGTCTTTCTGCTCGTGGCCGCCTACGTGGGATTGCACTACGGGGGCCCGCACCTCGGGAGCGCGAATCGCGGCGGGTCTCGACGCTCCTCCTCGGCGAGGAACGCCCGTGAGTACGTGCCGGTCACGCTTCCCGAACTCGACTCGTTGCTCCCGCGCGAAGATCGGGACGGGAACCTCGGCCGTGACCTCTTCGCCCCTCCCAGCGACACGGCTCCCCTGCCGCCGCTGACCCTGGAGATGCCTCCGGTAGAGCCCCTTCTCGCCCTGCGTCCACCGACGGCTTACGGGCCACAGACCGGTCAGGCAGAGCTCCTCTCCGCCATGCCGACTGTCCACGCCTCGGCCGGACTCTTCGATGCGCCCCTGGCGCAGTCGGGGGCGAGCGGCGACGAGGTTCTGCCCATTGCGCCCGAGGACCTGACCCCCGAGCAGCGCGCGGCGCGGCGGGAAGCCTACAAGCGTCAGTACGACTGGGTCGTATTGGTGGGTGGACGCACCCTCTTTGGGCAGATTCGAAACAAGGATCGCTACGGTCTCTCCCGGGAGAACAGCGACATTCTCTTCGTCGAGATCGATCCCGAGACGGGCAGTGAGCGCTTTCCCGGCCAGCAGGCGATCCCCCTGGCTCGAGCGAACGTGACCGAGTTCGGATTGGCGGCGACGCCCCTGAACTTCGTCGAGGAGGGACTGCGCTCCTTCGACCCCCCCCTGCGCCACAGCGACCTCGAGCACGCGCGCGAGTTCGCGGCTCGGTGCCTTGAACTGCGCAACGAGACTCCCCGAGCCCTCGAGGTCGCCGAAGAGGTCTACCGCATGCTCAGCGAGGCAGCACCTTCCGACGTGCGCGGACCCCTGGGGCTGGCACGCTGCTACGAGCTCGGCTTCCGCTTCGAGGATGCCTATCAGGCCTACCGTGAGATGATCGCGGGAGACCTCAAGGTCGAGCCTCAGCCCTGGGCACGCCTGGGCGATCTGTTGGCACGCTTCCGACTCTTCGGTGAGGCGGAGAAGATGTACCTCGAGGCCCTGCGGGTGCAATCCTCCCACTGGGAGGCCCGCTGGCGTTATGGCCGCTTCCTCCTGGAGCGCGGCCGCTTCGAGGAGGCACTCGGACACCTGGAGGAAGCGGTACGCCGGGAGCCTTCCGCTCCCGAACTGCGTTGGGCTCGGGTGGGCATGCGGGCGGATTTGGCGACCGCTCTGCTCCAACTCGGCCGGGCGCGGGAGGCGTACCAGCGCTTCGAACAGGCGCGCAACGCCAACCCCGCGGTCGACCTGGGGCTGGCAGGAATGATCTCGTCGGCCCTCTTCCTCGATGACGTCTCCGTTCCCGCCGCGGAACCGGACGGCGAGGAGGGGCCCGATGCGAGCTTCGATCTGCTCCTGGCCCTTGGGCTCGATGCTCTCGATGGGGAGCGATGGCTCGAGGCACGACGCTATCTGGAGAGTGCCGCGGCAGCCGACCCCTTCCGCTCCTGGATGGCCAAGCGTGCCCTCTCGTGGTTGGCGGAGATCACCGGCAACCCCGAGCAGGCCTACGCCTTCATCGAGGAGGCCTACCAGATCGAACCCACCGACCCATGGACCCTCTATCAGCTCGGACGCCTGCTCGAGCAACGCGGGGATGACCTCTCCGCGAGAGAAGCTTTCCAAGCCGCTCTCGACCGGGAGCTCGACTTTGCCGACGCCCTGATCGCCCTCGGGAAACTGCACCAGCAGGCTGGGGAGCACGAGGCGGCCGAGCGCTACTACGAGCGTGCCCTGTCGATCGATCCGAACCGACCCGTCGTGCACAGCCTGCGGGGGTTCAACCACTTCAGTCTCGGGCAGCCCGCCGCCGCTCGGGAGGACTTCGAAGCAGCCCTCGCTCTGCGTGAGGATTTGGCTTCGGCCCAGAATGGACTCGCCTGGTGGCTCTACGCTTCGGGGGACAGCCCCGAGGCTCTGGTGCGCTTCGACCGGGTGGTTGAGACGCGCCGTGACGCGCCCGAGGATGACCCGCACCGTCTCTACGCCATCCGTCAGCGAGAGCGCATCATCGACCACGAGAAGAAGGAGGTCTGGACCGATCGCTTCGATCGCGTCGGTTCGATCGCCGGCGGGTGGAGTCTCGACGAGAGTGACGGTGTCGTCGCCAACCTGCGTGACGGTGAGGTCTGGCTCGAGGGACGCTTCGAACACCCCGGAAAGGGTCGCATCTACCAGACCCTGCCCGCAGAGCGTTTCCTCTCCCTGGAGGTATCGCTCACCATCCACGACGCACGCGAGGCGAGAGTCCTGGTATTCGTTTCCAAGGAGCAGGTCGGGCGTGGGGGGGAGATCCGTACACAGTCCAAGATCGCCCTGCGTCGCAACCACGACGGCCGAGTCCAGGCGACCTTCGTGCGGCGGGGTCAGCACGAGGAGGAGGTCTTGGAGCTGGGTGACACGACCTGGCCCCTGGGGCAGCCGGTCCGTGTGCGTATCGAGACCAATGGCGACCCGACCGACACGCGCATGAGCGTCTGGCTCGACGATCTGCCCGTGCTGGAGAATCACCCCGTACAGAGCCTGGGCCGCAGCCAAATGCCCGTGCGCTTCGGTGTCGCCGTGGAAGGCGAGAGCGGGCGCTCGGCCACGGTTTCGGTAGACGAAGTGCGCGTCGTACGTCGCAAGTAGCCACTGCCCCAAAAGCCACTGCCCCAAAGATTCACTCCCACCGATGCGCCCCCTCCCCCGAAGACGATCCCGCGCCGGGTTCACCCTGATCGAGATCCTGGCCGTCATGGTCATTCTGGCCATCCTGAGTGTCTTCCTGCTCCGTAGCGGGGCCGACAGCATCCAGGCGGTGGAGATTCGCAAGACGGAAGCCTTCCTGCAGGAGATCGGCGCCCTGATCGACGACTACGAGAACGAGTTCTCGGCCTATCCACCCTCGACCTTCCCGGCGGACCTGGAGAACAAGCCCAGTCGCGTCAACGAGGGCATCGAGGCCCTGGTCCTCAGCTTGTGGCGCAAGGATGCCCCCTGGCAGGCGCGGGAGGTCGACCCCGACAAGCTCGGTAACACCGACGGGGACACGACCGGCAGCCAGAGCCAGACCAGCATGTCGAGTCCCGATGCGTTCGAGTTGCTCGACGTCTGGGGGAACCCGATCGCTTATATCCACAGGCGGGACTATGGGCGGGAGTTCACCTATCTCTCCTTCGACGAGCAGGGCAACGAGGTCGAGGGTAAGGTCAAGGCTTTGGTTTCCCCCAAGACCGGCGATCCCTATCGCAAACGCAGCTTCCAACTTCTCTCGGCCGGCCCTGACGGGCTCTTCGGGAACGAGGACGACCTGGCCAACTTCGAGATCGAGCGGTGAAGATCCATCCCCAGCGCGGCGGCCTGACCCTGATCGAGCTCCTGCTCGTGATGGGGTTGCTGGCGGTCCTGCTCGGAGCCGGTTTGGGGTCACTCGCATCGCTGAACCCCGCCGAGCGAGCTGCTGTCGGGGTCGTTCAGGATGCTCTGCGCTCGGCGCACAATTCCGCCATCGCCCGGGGCGCGACGGCGAGGGTCTTTTTCGACGCGAACCGCAGCACCCTGCGGACCGAGGGACTCGAAGTGGTCGGCACCTGGCACTTCGAGGATTCGGAGCTCACCGGAGCCGAGGGGATGGCCGGAACTTTCGTCGGCATGGCTCCGACACTCGCGCAGGAGGGCTGGATCGGAGCGGGGCTCGACTTTCGCGGGGCGCCCCGGGGGGCGGAGGTCGAGTTTCCGATCCAGGACGATCCCGTTTTCGACCTCTCACGCGGCTTCGCGATCGACTTCGCCCTCAGGCCCGACTCGCTGGCCTCGGCCCGCTTGCTCGCCATTCCCGGAGTGCTCGAAATCGAGATGGAAGGTGATGGATCGCTCACCCTGAGCCTCTTTCGGCGCACGGATGCTCGCTCGCCGGAGCCGGGACGAACAACGGCTACGCGCAGCGGGGCGGGGCTCACCTTGACGAGCCGCGCCGGCGTCCTGCGCCCCGAGCGTTGGTGCCAGTTGCGCTTCACCTATGACCATGAGAGTGCGCGCATTCTGGTCGACGGGATCGAGGTGGGCCGGCTTGGGGGAGATTTCGACCTGGCTCCCCTCGAGGCGTCCCTGCGGTTGGCCGGTGGGGCGACGCCTCCCCCAGCCATCTTGGATGAGCTCACCATCTCAGCCGTTGTCGCCTCGGAGCTCATCGAGCTTCCTGGGGACGTGATCTTCGTGAAGCCGCTGCCCCCCCGGGTGCAGTTCGGACCCGGCGGAGCCCTCGACCCCAGGGTGCACCGGGCGCCGGTGACCCTCTTCCTCGAGTTTGCCGGGGGGCGCAGGGAGCAGGTGCGCGTGGGACTCTACGGGAGCGTGGAGTGATGCGCATGCCGAGCCGGAGAGGAATGCGGGCGCTCGACTCGCGGGCTGTGAGCCGCGGCGGGTTCGTCCTGATCTCGGTTCTGATCGTGCTCCTGGCCCTGCTCATTCTCTGTGCGCCCTACCTGGCCACCGCGCGCAATGCCAACCATCACAGCCGTGAGCTCGCCGTGCGTGCCCAGTTACGCTTGGCGCTCGACTCCGCGGCACGCCACGCACGCCGGCATCTGGGTGCCTCCTACCCCGGGGCTCCCGACCCGACCCACTTCTACGACAGCGAGGACGAATTCCGCGTGCCGATGGCGTTCGACGCGGAGTTTCTCTCTCCGACCGATACGTCGGGGGTCATGTGGGATCTCGATGTCGAGGACGTCGCGGGCCGCATCGACCTCGCCAGCGCGAGCCCCATGGTGCTGGCCAATGCTTTGGGGCTCTCCACACGTCTGACCGAGGTGGTCGACGAGAAGGACCGCACCCTTCCGGCGCGAACCGCGGCGGGTTTCGACCCGGAGGGGGGGTACCTCTGGGTCGAGGGGGAGCTGGTGCACTACGGAGCCCTGGACGGCGACGGCTTCACCCGGGTCGAGCGGGGGCTGGGAGTGACCGAGGGGGATGAGGGGCCGGAGACCGTCGGGCCCCGGCCGGCCGGGAACCACGGCATCGGCGCAACCGTGCTCGATCAGCGTGTCTTCGGGCCGGTCCTGTGGCGCATGAACGGACCGGACGGTCTGCGCGACTTCGACGGATTCGAGGAGTTGGCGGGGGCGGCGACCTTCACCCTGGCCGAGGAGTTCGGTCCCGCGCAGCGCCTGGCCCTGGCCGATACCTGCACCCTCTACGGAGGCGTGCGGGCGGGCGCGGTCTGGCAGCGGCCCGTGCGCCTGACGCGGCCGATCGAGGGCGGGAAAACCCTGGCGATCACCGTCGACGATCCGGGGTTCATCAACACCGGCTCTACCCTGCGCATCGAGAGCGCGGGCCGTTCGGAGCTCGCGCTCGTCCAGGGCGTGGATCGCAGCGGGGCCATCCGTCTCGAGCACGTCCTCACCGACGACTACGACGCCTGGACCACGATCGTCAGCGTGCAGCGCCGCCGGCCGGTCGACGTCAACAGCGCGTCGCGGGCGGTCCTGGAGGTGCTCTTCACCGGGCTCCAGGTGCGTGGGCGCGGGGATCGCATCACCGGGCGGGAGGCGCGTTCCCTGGCGGAGCTGTGCATTCAGTCGCGTCCCTTGACCGGCTTCGAGGACTTCGTGCGGCGCGTCGTCCTGCCCTCCGCGGGGATCGAGCCCCTTCCCGCGGATGCTCCCGTCGTGCCCGACGTTCTACCCAAGGGGGGCGGGGGGATCATCGACCCGGCCGACGCCGTGGCGCTCTACCTCAACGCCCGCAATGCCAACGACGGGCGGCTGGCCTTCTCGACCATGCCCCTGTGCTTCACCAGCCGCGACACCTATCGCCTCGATCTGCGTGCATCGATCAATGCGCCAAGCGGCATCGAGCGTGCTCGCGGGCGCCGCGAGCGGGTCGAACTGATCGCTCCCTCGCGGGAGCTGTTCACCCTCTGGGGCACCCAGGCGGACTTTGAACTCGCCTGCCGGCTTTCGCGCACCGGGGCCTGGTGGACCACCGGGCCCGAGGCGACCGTGCGCCCCGGGGGGAGCGTGCCCCCCTCCCGCGCGGAAGCGCACCTCGGCACGATCCCCGAGGGCTTCTATTTACCGGGCTTCTCTCGCCCGCCCGACCGGGTCGCCGAGGGCGAGGAGATCGTGCCCGTGCGCACCTTCCCCAGTCGGGATGGGCAGACCGACTACGCCCAGCTCTGGGCCAGCCGGGTGCTGGAGGCGGGGCCACGGCGGGGGCACGTGGTTCACTTCGCCCAGGAGCCGCGCGATCCCGAGGGACGCTATCTCGGCGACGAAACCTTCGTCCGTCCTGCGGATGCGCCCCTGCTCGGCTGGGCCGACGAGCTCGGCCTGGCCCTGCCCATCTCTCTCCAGATGTGGGTCAAGCCCCAGTCCCTGGCGGATGGGCTCTTGCTCGATCTGGGGGCGACCAGCTCGGAGGTGGATCGGGTCACCCTGGGGCTCGAGGGCGGGGACCTGGTCCTGCGCGTGCTCGACGGCTTCGGCGACCATCGCGACTCCCCCGGCTTCCGAGAGGCGACCGAGGCCCGCTTCTCCCTGGCCGAAGGGGACGGTCCCGGCCTTCCGATTGGAACCTGGTCCCACCTGGCCCTCGATGTCGAGGGCAGTCGGCCCGATCAGGTCGGCTTGCGGGTGAACGGCCTGGCCCACGGAGTGCGCCGCCTGGGGATGTCGCGTCTGGCGGCTTCGGCTGCTCAGGGGAGCAGTCGCCTGGTGCTCGAGAGCAGCGAGGGCTTTCCTCCCCGGGGGGTGGTGCGCGTGGGTGAGGAGCTGGTCGAGTACCGGCTCGAGGGGAACACCTTGGTGGCGGATCACCTGGAGAGTGGAGCGGATGCGGGGCAGGGGGGGCGCATCGCCCGCACGCGCTGGAGCGTCGAGGGAGTGCCCCTCGCCCTCGGCAATACGGAACTCTCCCATCCCGCCGGAACGCCGGTCGAGGTCTACGGCTACTCGATTCCCTTCACGAACCCTGTCCCTGGAGGGGCCGGCACCCGCACCCTTGGCGGATCGCTGGGATCCTTCCGAGTGGCTCGAGTCATCGACACCGAGAGCGGTCGGCGCGATCCGATCCTCGCGGGCTTCTCCTACTACGGAACCGGGTATGAGGCTACGAACGTCGATGGGCTCGTGCTGGCCCTGGCCGACGACGGCGTGGGGGAGGTGAGCGATGCCTTCAATCCTGACGGCGGCTACGCGCTGCTCGTCCAACAGCGCTGGGGGGCGGACAGGGATGGCCTCTCGGCCAATCCTCCCAACGCGCCCCTGGGGGGGGTGGAGATCATCCGCTACTCGGGGGTCAGCGGTTCGGTGCTCCACGTGGCCGCTCGCGGAGCCACGGTTGCCGGAGAGCTGCCTCGTTACGGAGCTCAGAACTCGAGCCTCATCGGTGGAAGCCGAGTCTTCGTCATCGACTGGGAGTCGACCTCCTTCGGCAATCAGGGGCAACTCGCCCGAGAGGACATGCACCTGGGGTTCTACGTCATCCCGATCTCCCTCTCGGTGCCAGGGGCGACTCTGATCGACTTCGTGGAGCCGGGGGAGGATCGCTCCGCCTTCGCCCAGATCACGCGCCTCGATCAGGCGGAGCTCACCGAGTGGGTGCGCTACGACACGGTGCAGGAGCAGTGGGGTCAGCTCGTGCGGGACCACCCATTCGCGCTCAGTCGGGTCTACACCACCATCACCCAGGGACAGGATTTCCGCGACGACCTCACGGGACGGGACGCCCCCGGCGGCGGAGGGGGGCCGGGCGACGGCGGAGGTCCCGGTAACGGTGGAGGTCCCGGCGGGCCGCCCGGGGAGGGGGAACTGGTGGATGGGAACCCGGGCCCTCTTTTCTCTGCTCCGCGGGCCGCCCTGGCGAGCGCCACGCCCCCTCCCGCGGGGAGCATCGGGAGCGACTGGGACCCCGTCCTCGGCGAGAGCGACCTGGACGAGTTGCCCCTCTCGCGGGCGATCTGGAGCGTGCTCCAGTTCCGCGGGGTCCTGGGCACCTTCCCCCATCCCCAGCCGGAGGGCGTAGCGGTCGTACCGGTGCTCGAGCTGTTCGACC
>JALWOP010000401.1 GCA_027083445.1 Planctomycetota bacterium
CTCCCGAGCCCGCGGCGGCCGATGATCCGCGCGTCTTGGCCCTACGCCGTTTGATCGGCATCGTCGACCGGCTCCGTGATCCGGACGGTTGCCCCTGGGACCGCAGCCAGACCGAACTGTCGATGGCACCCTGCGTCGTCGAGGAGGCTCACGAACTGGTCGAAGCGATCGAGGAGGGCGATGCCGAGGAGGAGGCGGCCGAGGCCGGCGACGTGCTCCTCAACGTGCTCCTGATCTGTCGCATCGCCGAACAGGGGGGGCGCTACGACCTGACCCGGGCCGCACAGACCTGTTCGGACAAGCTCATCCGTCGCCATCCCCACGTCTTCGGCGACCGCGAAGCGGCCGATGCACAGGCCGTGCTCTCCAACTGGGAGGCGATCAAGAAGAGCGAACGGGCAGTGGAGAACAAGGATGCCAGCGCCCTGGCCGGAGTGCCCCGGGCCATGCCCGCCCTCCTGCGCGCCATGCGCATCAGCGCCAAGGCGGTCCGCGCCGGTTTTCGCTGGAAGGATGTCGGTGGAGCACTCGACAAGGTGCGCGAGGAGATGCGCGAGCTGGTCGAGACCCTGCCCGAGGAGGCCCTGCGGAGCCAGGGAGCGCCGACGCTCCCTTCGGAGAGTTGGGAGCGTATCGACCACGAACTCGGCGACCTCTTGATGTCCGCCGCTTTCCTGGCCAGCTATCTGGGGCGCGATCCCGAGGGCCTTTGCCGTCGCGCGACCCTGCGCTTCGAGCGTCGCTTCCGCGCCATGGAGGCCGATCTGGGAGGGGAGCTTCAGCGTCCCCTGGAGGAACTCGAACGGGCCTGGTGCCGGGTCAAGGAGCAACACGCGTGAATGTCGTCCTCTCCCTCTGCTTGATCACCCTGCTCGGAGCGCCCGAGACGGGCAATGACTACGAAGCCCTGGTCCTGCCCTATGCGGCCCATGGCCTGGCCGATTGGGCTTCCACCCCAGAGCGGCCACGGCCGGTGATCAACGTCACTTTCGACGGCGTTCTGCACGCCTCGGGTCGCGTCCTGGAAGGCATGGAGCACTTGCAGGCCTTCTTGGCGGCGACCCTGCAGCACTCGCCCGACGCGCCGCTCCTCCTGCGGGTGGACCTGGTCGGCGAATTCTCGCCTGTTTTGAAGCTCTTCACGGCCGCACGCACCGCCGGATTCGAGGAGGTCCACCTGGCGGTGGGGGACATACGTCATCCGCGCCTCGACGAGGACGGGAGCCTGCTCCCCTGCGCGGAGCCGGTGCACTACCTTCCCCTGCCTGCTGACGAGGATTGGGAGGAGGGTGAGGGGGTTCCTCCGCCCGGGTGCCTCCGCGTGCGCGTCGAGACTCCCGGCCGCAAGTTGGAGGCCACCCACGCGAGCGACGAGCCCTGGAAGGGGGTGGCCGGGACCCGCTTCCGCTGGGATCTGACCCAGCGCGAGGTGAGCTACCGCATCGGTGGCTTCGAGACCCGTGATCGCCGGGCCCTCCTCACCCGCCTGAACGGGATGGGCAAGCTCCTGCGCGCCAGCGGGGTGGAGCTCGACCTCGGGCCCGGGGTCACCGTGGCCGAGGCGGTCTTCGTGCTCGACACTCTGCGCGGCCTGGGGGTAGAGCATCAGCGTTTCGTGTCCGAATAGACCGACCTCTCGAGCGGGTCGACCCGCGAGGTATGACATGACAATCGCGCAAGATTGCGGTGGAGACATCGCTGTGGAGCCGGCGCCGGAAACGGGCCGTCATTCCGAACTCGTGGCCGAGATGGACTGGGTCCAGCGGCTCGCCCGCAGGCTGCTCGGTGGGAACCCCGGGGCCGAGGATGCCTCCCAGGAGGCTCTCACCCTGGCCCTGGCCAGTGCCGGGGGACGACCGCGGCGGGGCCGCACCCTGCGTGCCTTTCTCGCTACCACGACCCGTCGTGTGGTGCGTGACGAGCGGCGGGCCGAGCGGAGGCGGCAGCGCCGGCAGGCCGAGGTCGCCCGGCCCGAGGCCGGCGAGTCGACGCTCGAGGGCTTGGAACAGGCTTCGTGCGCCCAGGCCCTCGCCCGTGCGGTCGAGGCGTTGGACGAGCCCTATCGCTCCACCGTGCGCCTGCGCTATCTGGAACAGTGCAGCGTAGCCGTCATCGCCGAGCGCCTCGCAATCTCCCCCGCGACGGTGCGCAAGCGCCTCTCACGGGGGCTAGCCATGCTGCGCGCCCGCCTAGGCGCGGATTGGCGCGAGCGCAACGCCGCCTTCGGGGTGTTGCCGCTCGGGACGCGTTGGGTTCACCAGAGGACGGCTGCGGTTCTGGCCGCCGGCCTCCTGGGGGGATGGTTCCTGCTCGATCGCGTAGCCCCGGAGCCGGCCGGGGACGGCAGGGGGAGTGCGCCTCGGATCGCCGCGCTGGTGGCGCCCACCTTCTCGGGCGGCGACGGGAAGGCCGCTCGAACCGCGCTGGTGCTCGCCGCGCAACCCTCGTCCCCGGGTGACTCCCGCGCCGATGCGGAGGGTCCCGGAACAACGATGCCTCCCCTCGCTGCCTCCCTTCCGAAAGGCGATCCAGGCGACTACGCCCTCCTGGCAGCCGCCTTCGCCACCCTGCACCAGGTGAGCCGCCTGGGAGAGGAGGTCTGCCGCAGCGCACAGGAGCAGCAGCAACTGGACTGCGCCGTTTGCCACGGGCCGGATCGCTTGGGAAGTGAGGAGCTGCCCGACGAGGGTTTCGTCCGGCTCGTCTTTGACGATGGGAGTCCGCGTGCCGAAGGCCAGGTGCTGCACGGGAAGCGTAGCGGTAGCTGGACCGAGTGGTATCCCGGCGGGATTCTGGCCGGGCGAGGTGAGTACTTCGACGGGGATCGCAACGGTCCCTGGGAACTCTACACACCGGCAGGGGACCTGCGTGCCCGAGGCGAATACCTCTACGGTAAGCGTGAGGGTGAGTGGATCGAGTACGACTCGAGCGGGGCCGTGGTCGAGCGCTCCTCTTGGCGGGCCGGCAAGCGGCACGGTTGGACTCGGCGTTTCGTTCCTGGAACGGCCCTCCTTTCGAGCGAGGTCCAGTGGTATGCGGGCGAGCGCGAGGGTTTGGCTCGGACCTTCCATGCTGATGGTTCTTTGGCCGGCGAAGGGCGCTATCGGCGGGATATCCCTGTTCCGGGGAGCTGGCGTTTCTGGGACGCCCGCGGCGCGCTGGTCGCCTCTCGCATCGAGACGATCGAGTAGGCTTTCCGACCCCGGACCGAAGAGCAGGGAATACTTGGGGCGCAGGGCCCCATGTCTTCCCGATCCACACTCTCTTCCCGATCCATACTGCGGACGACCGCGCCGCGCCCGCTGCCCTTCGACCAGGAGCAGCGCTACCGGTTGATCGGTGCGCTCATCGAGCGCCGCCGGAGGGCTGATGAGGGTCTGCGCGTCCTCGATGTCGGTGGGAGGACTGGAGTTCTGGCGGACTACCTGGGGGAGAGGGATGAGCTCGTTCTCGTCGATCCCCAGCCATCCCAAGCCCCCCGTCTCGTTTTGGGTTCGGGCTGTGCCCTGCCTTTCCAGGACGAGAGCTTCGATGTCGTCGTTGCGGCGGACACCCTAGAGCACATTCCCGGTGAAGAGCGGCAGGCCTTCGTAGGTGAGTGTCTGCGCGTGGCACGGGGCTGGGTGGTCCTGGCCGGGCCCTACCACCATCCACGGGTCGAAGAGGCCGAAGAGCGCCTGGCCGAGTTCGTGCGCGAGCGCCTGGGTCGCCCGCACCGGTATCTCGAAGAGCATCGCGCGCTGGGTCTCCCGGATCGCGGGCGGGTCGCAGCCTGGTGCCGAGCGGCGGGAGCCCACAGCGTGTGCTCCCTCGGCCATGGGAATCTGGAGCGCTGGCTGGGCCTGATGTGCCTGGCGCTCCTGCTCGATCGTGATCCAGCGACGAGGGGGGCGGCCGAGAGGCTGCACCGCTTCTACAACCTGGCGCTGCTTCCCGAGGACAACCAAGGAGAGGTCTATCGCCACGTGCTCCTGGCCGTGAAGGGGGAGGAGGCACCCACGGAGTTGAATGACCTCCTCGCACCGCGGGAGGTGGAACCGGAGGCGCAGCAGGCTGTGCTGCACGCTTTGGAGGAGCTGCGGCGCTTCGATCAGACCCGTCATGTGCTGCACGCCGAGCGTGCGCGCCTGGAGGGGGAGATTGCCCGGCGCGACCAGGATCTGGAAGGCCACCGCCTGGCCCTGGCCGAGGCGCGCGGAGAGCTCGATCGGCACCGCAGGGCTCTGGGCACCCTCCGAGAGGATCTCGAAGGCCACCGCCTGGCCCTGGCTGCAGCTCGGAGTGAAAACCAGCTCTTGCATTCGGAGCTGGAGCAGGTCCGGGACGATGCGCGCCGAATCCAGGCCGAACTCTTGCGCAAAACCCGGCTACGGAGACGATTCTGGGCCCTCCTCGGCCGCCGTGCCGGATAGTAGAGCACCCATGAGCGACTCCGTTCCCCCCACCCCCTTCGACCAGGAGCAGCGCTATCGGCTGATCGGCGAGCTCTTGCGTGCCGTGCGTGGGGACGGCCCGCCCCTGTTCATCCTCGATATCGGGGGGCGTACCGGAGTTCTGCGGCGCTACCTGGCCGATGACGACCGCGTCATCCTGGCGGATGTCGAAGAGTCCGAGGAGGCGGATCTGGTGCTCGCCAGCGGCTCCGCCCTGCCCTTCGTCGATCGGACCTTCGATGCGGTGGTGGCGGCGGACACCCTCGAGCACGTCCCGCCGGAGTTTCGCGAAGCCTTCGTGCGGGAGGCCTGCCGCGTGACTCGCGGGGTGACGGTGCTTGCCGGGCCCTACTACCACCCGAGGGTCGCTGAAGCGGAGCAGCGTCTGGCGGAGTTTGTCCGCTCGCGCATCGGAGAGCCGCACCGCTACCTGGAGGAGCACCTGGCCCTCGGCCTTCCCGATCGGGAAGCGGTCGAGCGTTGGGCTTTGGAGAGCGGTGCGCACGAGGTGCGCGCCCTGGGGCACGGCAACCTGGAACGCTGGCTGGGGCTGATGGCGATCGCCCTCCTGCTCGACGACGACCCGGCCACGCGGGACCTCGCCGGCCGCTTCCACTCCTTCTACAACCTTTCCCTGCTCCCCGAGGACCGCAGCGGCCAGGTCTACCGCCACGTCGTCGTCGCGGTCATGGGTGAGGCTCTCCCCGAGCGGGTCGAACAGGTCTTCGCTCCCCGAGAGCTGTCCGCCAAGAGCGGCGCTGCCGTGCTGCACGCGCTCGACCACCTGGCCGCCTTCGATCATGCCCGAGACCTCTTCGAGGCGGAACGCAACCGACTCGAGGAGGAACTCGCCAGGCGCAGCGAAGACCTGGCCCAGCACAAGATCTCCCTGCATGAAGCCGAGGAAGACCTGGCTCAGCACAAGGTCGCCCTGGCCGATGCCCAGCGACAGCTCGCCGAACACAAAAAAGCCCTGCGGGACGCCGTGGCGGATCTGCGTGGACACGCCGAGACCTTGACCCGCGTGCGGGACGAACTCGCGAATCACCAGGCCGGGCTGGTCGAAGCGCGTGATTCTCTCGAAGCCGCCTATGCCGAGATCGATGCTCGGGGCAAGGCGATCGAAGAGGCGCGGGCCGAGGCCCATGCGATCCACGAGAACTACCAGGCCCTGCTGGCGGAAACCGCCCGCTACCGGAAGGTGATGGGCTTCTTCAGGCGCATGCTGAGAAGGGCGCCCCAAGCGGGAGAGCAGTGAGGAGGGTCAGGCGCCTTCGCCTGCCATCAGGATCGGGAGCCCTGCGAGGAGATAACCGACGATCGTGGCCAGGTGCCAGCGTGGATGTAGGTCTTCGTGGGGAAAGAGCAGTGCCGTGGCTCCCCCGTAGACCGCCAGGGCGGCGAAGGTCGAGAGCATGGGCAGGCTGAAGAGCGGCCCACCATAGTCGAGGGTCGGTACGACCGTGGAGGCCATGGCGATGTAGATTCCCATGACCACTCCCCGCCGGGCCTTCGCACCCCGCAGGAAGCGATAGCCGATCCCTGTCAGGGTCAGGGCCCACAGGATGGCGAGCATGGGCCGCACACGGGAGAGCTGGATCGCGGGCAGAACCTGCATGTGCAGCGTGCCGGTACCGGCGACGAGTAGGTGGATTCCCAGGTGATCGAGCTTGTTCATCGCCTCTTCCAGGCGTGGGCCGTTCACGCTGTGAAAGAGTGTCGAGAAACTGAACATCGCCAGGCCCAGCCCCAGGTAGGTCGCGAGCCCGCCCCACCACGGGGGTAGAGGGAGCACGAGCAGGCGGTAGACGGCCGGGATCAGGCCGAGGGCGAGGGCGACGATGACCGCCGGCACGAGATGCGTGCGCTGATTGGCACTCACCCATGAATGCTGGGCGGGAGGATGCCGGGGGTCAAGGATTCTCTCGCCGCGAGCTCGCCTCCGCACCGGAGGCGGAGGCATCTTTTCCAAAGCGCAAGCCTCTTCCGTTCAAGCCTCTTCCCAAGGGAGGCGATACTCTGCGGGACCCCTCCCATGTGCGGCATCTCCGGCATCTTCTTCCTGGACGAACCCTCCCCGATCGACCGTGCGCTCCTGGAGCGTATGAATGATCGGCTGTCGCACCGCGGACCCGACGGGTCAGGACTCTTCTTCGATCCGGGTGTCGGTTTGGGCCATCGGCGCCTCTCGATCATCGACCTGTCGACCGGCGCCCAGCCCCTGGCCAACGAGGACGATTCGGTCTGGGTCACCTTCAACGGCGAGATCTACAACTTCGCCGCCCTGCGAAGTGACCTCGAGGCCGCCGGCCACGTCTTCCGCACCCATTCCGACACCGAGGTCATCGTGCATGCCTGGGAGGAGTGGGGCGAGGCCTGCGTCGAGCGTTTCAACGGCATGTTCGTCTTTGCCCTCTGGGATCGGGGGGCGGGGACGCTCTTGCTAGCTCGGGATCGGCTGGGCATCAAACCCCTCTACTGGGCGATTACGGAGAAGCGCGAGCTGATCTTCGCTTCCGAGCTGAAAGCGCTTCTCGCTCATCCGAACCTCGGGCGCGAGCTCGATGAACGCGCCATCGTCGACTATCTGGCCCTGGGGTACATTCCCGAACCACGCACGATCTTCCGGAGCGTGCACAAGCTCGAGCCCGGGCATCTCGTCCGGGTGCGGCGCGGAGCAGAGCCCCAGCCTCGTCCGTACTGGAGCCTCACGCCGACCCAGGGATTGCGCGGCCTCTCCGAGGGGCAGCTTCAAGAGCGCTTGCGCGAGGTGATCGACGGTGCAGTCGGTCTGCGCATGATCGCGGACGTGCCCCTGGGGGCCTTCCTCTCCGGTGGCGTCGATTCGAGTGCGGTGGTGGCTTTCATGGCCGGACGCTCCGAAGCCCCGGTCAAGACCTGCTCGATCCGTTTCGATGATCCGGCCTTCAACGAGAACGAGTTCGCCCGCATGGTCGCCGATCGGTATCACACCGATCACCGCGTCGAAGAGGTCACCGTCAGCGACTTCGGGCTGCTCGATACGTTGGTCGGTGTCTATGACGAGCCCTACGCGGACAGTTCCGCCATTCCGACCTATCGAGTCTGCGAGCTGGCACGCAAGCAGGTGACCGTCGCGCTCTCCGGCGATGGGGGGGATGAACTCTTCGCGGGGTACCGTCGCTACCCCTTCCATCTGCACGAGGAGCGCATCCGCGGCTTCCTGCCGGGGGGGCTGCGCTCGAGTCTTTTCGGTGCTCTGGGGCGCATCTACCCGGGAATGGCTTGGGCACCACGCTTCCTGCGAGCGAAGTCGACCCTGCTCGCGCTGGCCAAGTCGAGTGCCGAGGGGTACTTCGACAGCGTCTCCATCCTGCCGCCGGAGTTGCACCAGGCACTCTATACGGAGCGCTTCCGCCGTTCCCTCGACGGCTATCGGCCCCAGGACCTGATTCGACGTCACTACGAGGCCGCACCGGTCGGGGATGCCCTCTCCCGGGCCCAGTACACCGACATCAAGACCTACCTGGTGGGCGATATCCTGACCAAGGTCGATCGGGCCAGCATGGCGCACAGCCTGGAGGTACGCGTTCCCCTGCTCGACCACCGTTTGGTGGAGTTCGCCCTGGGGGTCGACCCCGATCGACGTCTGCGCGGCGGCGAGGGTAAGGCCATCCTGAAGAGTGCACTCGAGCCGCTTCTGCCTCGGGATGTGCTCTACAGGAAGAAGATGGGTTTCAGCGTTCCGCTTGGGGCGTGGATCGCAGGGCCCCTACGGGATCGCGTCGAGGCTGCGCTGCGGAGCGAGCGCCTGCGCTCCCTCGATGTTTTCGATGCCGGAGTACTGGAAAACCTGGTCCAGGCCCACTGCGCAGGCCGGCGCGACTACGCTCCGACCCTCTGGGCTCTCTTGATGTTCGAGGGCTTCTTGCAGTCGCTGGAAGCCGACGCACCGCCGCGGTGTGAGCGGCTTGGGGCATGAGCCGCGCGCCGCTGCGCATCCTGGTTTTCACGACCCTCTATCCCAACGCGGCTGACGAGGGGCATGGGATCTTCGTCGAAAACCGCCTGCGACAGCTCGTCGCCTCCGGTGAGGTCGAGGCTCGCGTCGTCGCTCCCATCCCGCGTTTTCCCTTTAAGTCCCACCGCTTCGGTCGCTATGGGCGCTTTGCTCGCGCGCCGCGTAGTGAGACGCGCCACGGGATCGAGATTCTGCATCCCCGTTACTGGGTGCTGCCCAAGGTGGGCTGGACCCTCGTTCCCCGTTGGTTGGCGAGTGCCGGTATTCGCGCCGCGCAGGGGCTGCGCGCTCAGGGTTTCGACTTCGACCTCATCGACGTCCACTACTTCTACCCCGACGGCGTCGCCGCGGCCCACCTGGCCCGCAAGCTGGAACGCCCACTCGTCATCACCGCGCGGGGGACGGACCTGAACGTCATCGCCCGCTACAAAAGACCCCAGGCACAGGTCCTCGAAGCGGCCCGGGTCGCCAGTGGATTGATCACCGTCTCCTCGGCCCTAGGCCGGGTGTTGACCGACATGGGCGCCGATGGGAGCAAGCTGAGGGTGCTTCCCAATGGGGTGGACGGGCACATCTTCCACCCGACCGAGGACCGCAGCGGACTGCGGGCGGATTTGGGAATCGTGGAGCCCTTGGTGATCTCCGTCGGTCGGCTGGTGCCGATCAAGGGGCATGAGCTGCTTCTGCGAGCCCTGGCCCTGCTCCCCGGCGTGAACCTGGCCCTATTCGGAGAGGGGCCGCTACGGGAGTCGCTCGGCAACCTGGCGCGGGAGCTGGGCCTGGAGGCGCGGGTGCGCTTCATGGGGCGTGCTCCCCATGCCGACTTGGCTCGCTGGTACGCCGCGGCGGACGTGGTCGCTCTGGCCTCCGAGAACGAGGGTTGTCCCAACGTCCTGCTCGAAGCCCTGGCCTGCGGCACCCCCGTCGTCGCCAGTGCGGTGGGAGGCATCCCCGAACTGGTCACCGAGGAGTGTGCCGGAGCGCTCGTCAGGGAGCGTACACCGCAGGCCTTCGCCGAGGCTCTGGGCAGCGTCCTCGGGCGGGAGCGGGACGAGGGCGCTGTCCTGGCCTATGCGCGGCGTTTCTCCTGGGAGGCTACGACCCGCGGCCAGCTCGAGCTCTTCCGCTCCGTGGACGCCCGTGCGCGAAAGCAGCGGGGAGTTACTTGAGGAACCACTCGACGGTGCGGGCCAATCCCGTGGCCACGTCGATCTCCGGCTCGTACCCGAGGCGCTCTCTGGCCTTGGAGACATCGGCCAGGGAGTGACGCACGTCTCCGGGGCGCTCGGGACCATGCTCGGCATCGTGGGTGACGAGGTCTGGTGAGATGCGCGCGATCTCGCCGCGAATCATGGAGTAGAGCTCGTTCAGGGTCGTGCGCGCCTCACAGGCGACGTTGTAGGCCTCGCCGGTGACGTTTTCCCCCTGGGCGGTCGCCGCCAAGAGGTTGGCCTGGACGGTGTTGTCGATGAAGCAGAAGTCGCGGCTGGTTTCGCCGTCCCCGTTGATGCGGCAGGTTTCCCCGGCGCGAATGCGACCGATCCAGCGCGGGATCACCGCGGCATAGGCGCCCTCGGGGTCCTGGCGCGGGCCGAAGACGTTGAAGTAGCGCAGCCCGCAGACCTCGAGGTCGTAGAGATCCTGGAAGTTGCGGGCGTAGAGTTCGTTCGCGGCCTTGGTCGTGGCGTAGGGGGAGAGGGGCCGTCCCGTCTCCTGTTCGACCTTGGGCAGGCCGGGGTGGTCGCCATAGACCGAGCTGGAGGAGGCGTAGACGAAGCGCCGCACCCCTGCGTCCCGGGCGGCGATGAGCATGTTGAGGAAGCCGGTGACGTTGGCCTCGTGCGACTGCAAGGGGTCGGCGATCGAACGGGGGACCGAGCCGAGAGCCGCCTGATGCAGGACGTAGTCCACCTCGCGGCAGGCCCGGGCGCAGTCCTCGGGACGGCGGATATCCCCCTCGATGAACTCCAGGCGATCCAGGCCGACCTCTTCCAAGTTGGAGCGATGGCCGGTTGCGAAGTTGTCCAGGGCGATCACCCTCTGGTCGAGATCGAGCAGGCGCTCACAGAGGTGGCTGCCGATGAAGCCGGCGGCCCCGGTGACGAGCCAGGTGCGGGGGTTGGTGCGGAGGTGGGTCTGTAGATCTTGATAGGCGCTCACCCCCCCATCATCGGCTGATCGGGGGTCGGGAGCGAGCAAAGGGCGTCAGATCTGGCGGATGACTCGCCGATGAAGGAGACTCCCGAGTCTCTCGGAAAGATATTCCCATGGCACATGAGCGTCGCATCGCGGTAGTGGGTCTGGGCTACGTCGGCCTCCCGGTCGCCCTGGCCTTTGCCCGCAGGTTCCCCGGCACCATCGGCTTCGACATCGACGAGAAGCGCGTGGCTGATCTCGGCCGCGGTCTGGACGTGACGGGCGAGACCTCCGAGGAGGAGCTGCGGGCCAGTGAGCTCTGTCTGACCTGCGATCCCGGTCAGCTCGCCCAGGCCGACTTCTACGTCGTCGCGGTTCCGACACCGATCGATGCCAACAACCGCCCCGACCTGGGAGCGGTTCTGGGGGCTTCACGGACGATCGCCTCGGGTTTGTCCAAGGGAGACATCGTCGTCTACGAATCCACCGTCTATCCGGGTGTGACCGAGGAGATCTGCGGTCCGGCGCTCGAGGGGGGGTCGGGCCTAGTCTGCGGCAAGGATTTCACCCTGGGGTATTCCCCCGAGCGCATCAATCCGGGGGACAAGGAGCACACGCTCGAGCGCATCACCAAGGTGGTCTCGGGTCAGGACGAGGCTACCGCCCAGATCGTGGCCGACACCTATGGGGCGATCATCGAGGCGGGTGTCCATCGCGCGCCCTCGATTCGTGTCGCCGAGGCGGCCAAGGTGATCGAGAACACCCAGCGTGACCTGAACATCGCCTTGATGAACGAGTTCGCGCTGATCTTCGATCGTCTGGGGATCCGGACGAGCGACGTGCTCGCCGCGGCGGGGACCAAGTGGAACTTCCTGCGTTTCACGCCGGGTCTGGTCGGGGGGCACTGCATCGGGGTCGACCCCTACTACCTCACCACCAAGGCCGAGGAACTCGGCTACCACCCTGAGGTGATCCTGGCCGGCAGGCGCATCAACGACAACATGGGTCCGGTGGTGGCTCAGAAGCTCGTCAAGCTCCTGGCCCAGCATGGTTTGCGTATCAACGGAGCACGAGTAGGTGTGCTGGGATTGACCTTCAAGCCCAACGTCTCCGATCTGCGTAACAGCAAGGTCCCCTCGATCGTCGAGGAGTTGGTCGGCTTCGGTGTTTCGACCATCGTGCATGACCCGCTGGCGAATCCCGAGCAGGCCGAGCGCCACTACGGAATCCAGCTCTCCGAACGCAGCGCGCTCACCGGTCTCGATGCGCTGATCCTGGCCGTGCCCCACGCCGCCTACCTCGCGGAGGGCAGCGAATCCCTGCTCGCCGGTGTGCGCGAGGATGGAGTCGTGATCGACGTGATGTCCGTTCTCGACCCGGCCTCGGTGGGCGAACGCCACTACTGGAGTATCTAGGCCCGCACGCAGGAGCAGGCCTCCCCGACGCCGGCCACAGCCCGGTTCTCACTTCTCCTCGTCGTCAGGTCCCAGGTAACCGATTCCGCGCAGCATTTCGCGGCCGGCTGCTCCGACTCCGACCTTTTGCTTTGGGGCCCAGGATTCCTGAGCCTCGAGGCGCGTGCGGAGCTGGGAAACGAGGCGCTTTGCGACTTCGGGCTCGGACTCGGAAATGTCGTCTTGCTCAGCGAGGTCCCGTTCGACATCGTAGAGCCAGAGGGTTTGGGCGTTCGGGCTCGGCTGATCGGGTCGCTTCCACCAGTGCAGGACCCAGCGCCCGTCACGCAGACCGTAAAGATGCTGCCCCCCGCGCCTGCCCAAGCGTCCCTTCTGGGTGGCGAACATCGGGGCGATCTCGTGGGGGTCGAGGAGCGTTCCCGGACGATCCATGCCGGGGAGCTCGACTCCCCCTAGCAGGGCCAAAGTGGGGCCGACGAGACGGTTGGATGTCGGGAACTCGACCCGCTTCCCACGCTCGATGCCCGGTCCCGCGAGGACCAGAGGGACATGGGTGAGTTCGCGATGGACACTCTGGGAGTGACCCAGGGCACCGTGATCGAGAAACTCTTCGCCGTGGTCGGCGGTGAATAGGACGACCGTGCGCCCTGTGAGCCCCAGGAACTCCAGGCGCTCCAGAATCGAACCGATGCAATGATCCCCAGAGCGGATACTGGCGTCGTACGCCCCGCGCAGCCAGTCACGGAGAGATTCATCGACCGAGTCGAATCCTTCCCTCTGCGCAACGGCAATCCGCTGGTCCAATCCCTGCTCGGGATCGGGCACACCGAAGTGCTCGAGTGCCTCGCTCGTCGGTGCGTAGGGCCTGTGTGGATCGACTAGATGGAGGTAGAGGAAAAACCGTGCCCCGGCGTACCCATCGAGCCAGCGCAGGATCTCGGGCACCACCGCCTCACTCTTGCGCATGCGGTTGTCGTAGTGGAAGCTCTCGAATCCTTGATCGAACTGGCGATCGGGCACGATGAGTGGGTTGCAGGACCAGGCGGCAGTCGTATAGCCGCGCCGCTGCAAGACCTCCGCCACCGTGTCGATGCGCAAATCGAGCGTGCAGGAAGAGTTACTGGTCACCCCGTGAGCATCCGCCGGCAGACCGGTCAGGATCGATGCCGTCGAGGGCCAGGTCCAGCTCGCCGCCGAGAAAGCCTCCTCGAAAAGGGTTCCCCGGGCCGCCAACCGCTCGAGGAAGGGCGTCGTCTCCAGGGAGTAGCCATACGCCGAACAGTGGTCGGCGCGCAGAGTGTCCTGCACGATCAAGAGCAGGTTGGGCGCTTCGGCGGTTGGGCGCAGTCTTTCGGTCGCGACGCGCGATTCGATGCGGAGTTCCCCAAAACCCATCAAGAGCTTCGAGGCTGGGATAGAAGGGGGCGAGGTCTCCGGGGCCCAGGAGGTGCGCAAAGTGATTCGGTCGCCCCCTCGAACAGGAATACCATCCACCCTCGAGCCCACCCCCTCGTCAACGGCGTCATCACTCTCCTCCTTGGCGCGATGCCAAATCCAGCCATCGGTCAACCAGGGCTGGGAGGAGGAGACGCTTCTTTGGGCGCGGGTCGACCAGACCGGCTCGCCGTTGCGAAGGACTTCGAAATCGATGGCGACACCGCCGGGGATGCGCCGCACCAGCGGGCGCAGGCTGCGGTCGATACCCGCCGTAGCCCGAAAAGTTCCCGGCGGCAGCTCTTCGGGAACCTCCAACTCGACGCTGCACGGCGGGGCCATCCACAGGGAGTTCTTGTCGGCTGCATCGTAGGTGGAGGCCAGCGAAGGTGTGATGACTCTCGGCTGCACTTCGCTGCCGGGAAGCTGACTTTGGACTCTCCAGGTCTCGGGATGCGCCAGGAACTCGAAGATGACCTCGCGCCGGCCGAAGACGGGGGGGTGGTGTGCGAGGAGGAAGCGTCCTGCGAAGAGAGCGGCTACGGAGATGACGATGCAGGCCAGGTTCGAGCGTGCTTTGGGAGCGCGGCGCCAGGCGGCGAGCATGAGGATGGCGATTCCAGCCCCCGCCAGCGACAACCACAGAGGCCCGCCGGGCGCCAGCGCCGGTGACCAGCGCGTTCGCCAGGCCGGTGCATCGAACACGCCTCCAGCGACGAGGGCCAGGGCTGCGCCCGCGGGGAGAATCGCAAGCAGCGCGGACCGGCCGCGTCCCGCCGCCCAGCGAGTCACGAGCGCAGCGCAGAGCCCCGCCGCCAGGGCCGGGCCCAGGGCCCGATCGAGGGCCTGCAGCGAGGACCAGGTCGCCAGCTCGAACTCCTCGGGGGTGGGATCGACCGCCTGTCTGAGGTAGGCCGAGCGGTAAACCCAGACGCGCAGAAGCAGGACTGCGGCGCCGGAGGCACAAGCGAAGGCGGCCAGGGGAAGCGATGCTTGGCTCTTGCGATTCATGGCAACCGGCCGGGAAGGGACGGGAGATCCATCCTACCCCGATCCAGCATCGCGCGCCGGTCAGGCGGCAAGGGAGGGAGCCTCGTGGCCGTCCCCACTCTCGTGGGCCTTGCGCCGCTCCGCCCGGGCCTTGCGGCGGGCCTCACGCTCGATTTCCCGCTGCAAGTTCGCCTCCCGCTGCGCACGCGTCGCCTCCATGATCCTCGAGCGGACGGTCTCCAGGTTCCAGTCGATCGCCTGCTCGGTGATGTCCGAACGCGCCTGGATGAGCTGGTCGAGGGCGATCCAGAGCAGGCCGATATCGCCTTCGAGGGTCGGGTGGAGCCGGTCGGCTTGCAGCAAGCGCCCGCTCTCCTCGGGGGACCAGCGGTGCCCGTGGATTTCGAGCTCCTTGCCCTCGGTCATGCGCGAGACGAACGCGTGCATGGGAACCAACACGACATCTCCCCTCTCTTTCGCCCACTGCTGAATGCGCGTATTGAACCGGGCGATCTCTTCGGCGGTGGGAACCATGGCGGGCGTGAGCAGAGGGATCCCAAAGGGACCCTTACCGTCGAGGGCACCGTGCATGTCGGGGATGTCGCCGATGATGAGCGGGCAGTGCAGCCGATCGAGGAGAGCGATGCCCTGTTCGAGCCGCACCAGGCGGGTCTGGGTCGAAAGCTCCTGGCGAAACGGCGAATAGGTGAACCAAAAGAGGAAGTCGACCCCGACCGCGAGGGTGGGTTTTGCCTCCAAGGCCCGGTCGATCTGCTCCGAAGCTTTACGCAGCGGATCCCGGAAGAGCATCGTGTCGCCCAGGTCGAGGATCGGCTCGTGCCGGCCGACGAGGAGTGCGTCGAGGAGCGTACCCAGCTTGACCTCGGCCTTCAGATCGGCATATAGGCCATAACCACCCGAGACACTGGCGCCGAAGCAGACAATGCGTTGCAGCAGAGCGGGGCGTTGCAGCAGAGCGGGTGCTCGAGGCTCGTCACCCACCTTCTCCTGGGCACCGAGGGGAGCGAGCAGGCCGACCAGGGCGAGGCAGACGGGGATCACGCTGCGCACAGACATGGCCCCAGCATCGGTCCGGATCGCTTCAGGCTCAAGGGGTCCAGGGGGGAGGAAGCAGTCTGCGGCGCCCATCCCGGGAGCGAGAGATCCCTCCCGAGGCGTCGGGCCGGCTCCAATCCCGGTCCCAGAGGCGACAGGTGACCTCCTTGTGGCGCTGGTCGAGTCCCTCGCAGTAGTTGGTGTACTCACAGCGGCGCACCTCGCAACCGCGTCCCAGCTCCATCTTGCGCCACCAATCCGGGTCGGCCAGGCTCTGGCGCGCCGCCGCGACCAGATCGCAGTCACCCCGCTCCAACGCCTTTTCGGCCAGGGCGAAGCTGCCGATACCCCCCGCGGCGACGATGGGTGTGCGCCGGCCGTCCCCACGCACCGCGCGGCGGATGCTGCGTGCCAAGGGCAGGTTGCGACCGAAGGGACCGGGGGCTGCGATGCGCACGGTCGGCATGCACTCGTGTCCGCTGGGACCCGTATAGGGATAGGCCGCTTCACCGACCCGCGGCCGGCGAGCATCCTCGAACTTGCCCCCCTTGGAGATCGATAGAAAGTCCATGCCCGCGGCGGCCAGGGCCCGAGCGTAGGCGACGGCATCCTCGATTCTGCTGCCCCCTTCGATGACCTCGTCACCCAGGAGGCGACAACCCACCGTGTAGTCGTGACCGACCCGTTCGCGCACGGCGGCGTATACCTCGAGCGGAAGTCGCAGTCGTCCTTCCAAACTGCCTCCATAGCCGTCCTCCCGCGTGTTGGTGCGCGAGAGAAACGAGGCCATGGTGTAGGCGTGGGCGTAGTGCAACTCGACGCCGTCGAATCCAGCTCGCCGGGCGCGGTCCGCGGCATCGGCGAAGAGGGGGGGAAGGATGCGGGGGAGCTCCGCGATGTGGGGCAGGTGGGTATCGGTGACCCGCTCCCGTGCACCAAACTCGAGTGCCTCCCACTCACGGGGGGAGAGTAGCCGGCGCAGTTCGACATCGGATGCCGCGAGGAGGCGCTCGCGCACCGCGGCTTCGTCTTCACCCGGGCGCCGGTGGGCGTCGGTGATCTCGAGGAATTCGCCCAGGAAGCGCTCCCGGCTCGGGCGCCGTCGAATGCGCAGGAAGTCGATCAGTTGGATGAGGAGTCGGGTACGGCCCTCGCTGCGCTCCCGCACGGTTTCGACGAGTCGGCGCAGGCCCGGGAGGTAGCGTTCGTGGCCGATGCGCAGCAGCGGACCGCTGGCGATGTCGCGGATGCCGGTGGCCTCGACGACCAGAACCCCCGGTCGGCCTTCGGCGAAGCGCCCGTACCAGGCGAGAACCTCGGGGGTGACCGACCCATCCTCGGCGGCCCGCCAGGGGACCATGGCGGGAACCCAGGCCCGGGTACGCGCCGTGAATGAGCCCACCCGCAGCGGGGAGAAGAGGCGACTGCCGGCGGCCTCCTGCGCGCTGGGCCAATCGGGGTCGGGGAGCGAATGACGCATCGCGCGCAGGGTACCCTGCTCTGCCATGTTCTTCGGTTGGTTTCGGCGGCGGAAGCCCAAGCGCGCGCTTCCGGAGGAAGTCCCGGCGGATTGGCGACCCCATCTGGAGGCGCAGCCCTTCGTCTCCCTACTCTCCACCGAGGAGACTTGCAGGCTCGTCGATTTGGCTCGCTCGTTCGAGGAGCGGGTTCATTTCGAGGGTTGCGCGGGGATGCAGGTCGATGACGAGGTGCGGCGCTCGATCGCGTTGCAGGCCTGCCGCCTGATCCTCTACCTGGGATCCGAAGCCTATCGGCGCGTCAAGACGGTTCTGGTCTACCCGAGCTCCTTTCAAGCGGAGATCGAGGGGAAACGGCAGGATGTGAGCGGGCTTGCGGTGCCGGATGGGCCGGTGCTCCTGGCCTGGGATCAAGTGCGCCTCGGAGCAAGGGACGCTCGCGACGGGAAGAACCTCGTCTACCACGAGTTCGCGCACAAGCTCGACATGCTCGACGGTCAAACCGACGGGACGCCACCCCTGCCGAGCCGGGAGCAGGCGGATGCTTGGCGGGAGATCATGGGGCGCCAGCACCGGCGGCTGCGTTGGGCGGCCCGGCGTCGGCGCAGGACCCTGATCGATCCCTACGGCGCGACCTCTCCGGCGGAGTTCTTCGCCGAGGCGACCGAAGTCTTCTTCGAGAGGCCGCGCAAGCTGAAAAAGGCGCACCGCCGCCTCTATCGCACCCTCGCGCGCTTCTACCGCCAGGACCCCGCGCGTAGAGTGCGTCCATGAAGGAACTCGCCCTGGTCACGGGGGGCGGCGGGGGGATCGGTGCCGCGATCTGCCGCGCCTTGGCCCCCGAGTATCGACTTCTGGTTGCCGGCCGGAATGCGGCCCGGTTGCAGGCGGTCGCCGAGGAGGTCGGCGCGACGCCCCTCGAACTCGACGTCACCGACTCTCGCCGCTCGCAGAAGGTGGCCGCCGAACACGACATTCGCTGTCTGATCGCAGGCGCGGGCTTTGGTCGCAGTGGGCCGGTCGGTGCCGCGGACGCCATCGCCTCGCTGCGCAGCCACCTGGAGACCAACTTCATCGGTGCCGTGCGGCTCGTGGAGCTTCTGGTTCCCCGTTGGAAGGAGTCGGGGGGCGGTCGCGTGGTGTTCATCGCCTCCTCCGCCGCTCTCGACGGTTACCCCTATGTCTCGGCCTACGCCGCCTCGAAGCACGCCCTGCTCGGCTACGCGCGCTCGGCAGCCAAGGAACTGGCGCGCCATCGCATCGCGATTCAGATCCTCTGTCCGCACTACGTCGACACCCCCATGACCGCGGCCAGCGTCGCACGCATCTGCGAGACCACCGGCCGCACCGAGGCGGAGGCACGCGCTTCCCTCGCCCAGAAAAACCCCGGCGGCCGTTTGATCACCCCTCGAGAGGTGGCCGAGGCTACCCTGGAGCTGCTGCGCTCCCCGCGCACGGGCGTCGTCCTGGAGCTGGTCGGCGGCGACTCGATCGAGCGGGAGCCGGGCCTCTCCTTGGACTGATGCGCATCCACACGATCCAACCCCCTGCTTGGGCCAAGCCCAAGGGCTACGCCAACGGTATCCTGGTCAAGGATCCCTCCCGTTTCGTCTTCACCGCCGGCCAGGTCGCTTGGGATGCCGAGCAGAGGATCGTCGGCGCGGGAGACTTCGCCGCCCAGTTTCGCCAGGCCCTGGCCAACGTCCTGGCCGTCGTACGCCAGGCGGGTGGTCATCCCGAGCATGTGGTGCGGCTCACGATCTACGTCAGCGACAAGGATGCCTACCTGGCTGCGCTCGCGGAGTTGGGGCCGATCTACCGCGAGCTGATGGGGCGCCACTATCCCGCCATGGCCCTGGTTCAGGTCGCCGCCCTGGTCGAGGAGGGGGCCATGCTGGAGATCGAGGGCACGGCGGCCCTGCCCTGACGGGCCGCGGAAGGCGGAGTAGGATCGCCACATGCTCCAGGCCCTCCTCCTCTGCGCCGCACTGGCGCAGGATCCCGCCGCCGCACCCTTGCCCTCCTGGTCCTCCGACCTGCCGCGGGCCCTCGCTCAGGCGCAAGAGAGGCTTCGGCCGCTCCTCTTCGTCTTTCGCTGAGAGGCGTGAAAGGACTGCGTCTCCTTCGACGGGCAGGTTGTCCGTCCCACCAGCGACCACATCCGTGCCCTCTACCGGCGCTTTGAGCTCGTGCGCGTGACCGACATGCGTGGAGTCGACCTCGCTCGCTGGCGCTTCGACTGGGACCTGACCTTCGCCGTGCTCATCGCCGATCCCGACGGCACGGTGCTGGGCCGCTACGGTGGAAGAGACGAACGTGGCGCGGATCACTGGCTGACGGAGGCCTCCTTCGCGCGCTTTCTGGAGGGGGGATTGAGAGCCTACGCCGAACACGAATCGCGGGCGGTCGAACGGGAGGAGCTGCACCTGGAAGATGTGCCCGCCTTCGCGGCGCGCGATGATGGCCAGTGCATCCACTGCCACAGCGTTTTCCCGGCCCTGCGGGAGCAGGCCATCGAAGAGGGCACCTGGAAGCGCTCCGGGCTCTGGGTCTATCCCTCCCCGGGGCGCATCGGGTTGGACCTCGATCGCGACCAGCAGACCCTCATCACCCACGTGGGTGAGGCTTCTCCCGCCGGGCGAGCCGGGCTGAAGCCGGGGGAGCGCATCGCGCGTCTGGGCGGTGTTTCCATCGTGAGTGCGAGCGATTTGATGTACGCCCTCGATCGCTTTGACGAGGAGGGCGGCGAGCTGTCCCTCTCGCTCGCCTCCGGGCGCCGGGTGTGGCTGCGCCTGGAGCCGGGTTGGAAGCGCGCCACCCCCCGGGAGTTCGCCTGGAGGCCCTCCAAGTGGGGGTTGACCCCGGCGCCGGGCTTCGGCGGGCCCGCGCTCACGGCCTCCGAACTGACCCAGGCGGGTCTCGACCCGGGGAGCTTCGCTTTCCGCGTCGACTACCTGGTCACCTGGGGGGAGAATGCACGCTTCGGGAGGGGGGCGCGGGAGCAGGGGCTACGCAAGGGGGAGATCGTCCTGGGAACCTCCCTGAAGAGGGATTTCGACAGTGTCGACCACTTCCATGCTTGGTGGCGGCTCACCCGGAGGCCGTCGGAGCACTTCGACCTGCTCGTCTGGCGCGGTGGAAAGGTCGTGCGATTGCCCTGGAGAGTGGTCGAGTAGACCTTCCCGCCGGCGCTATCCTGACGCCAATGGACCCCCAGCACTTCGACTACCAGGAACGGGACGGGGTGGCGATCGTGCGCCTGAACCGGCCCGAACGCTTGAATGCGCTCACCTTCGAGTCTTACGCCGAGCTACGCGACACCTTCGCGGCTCTCGCCCAGCGCGATGCGGTGCGCAGCGTGTTGATCACGGGTACCGGGCGCGCCTTTTGTTCCGGGGGGGACGTCAAGGAGATCATCGGGCGCCTGTTCGATGTCGACGAGGCGGAGCTGCTCGCCTTCACGCGCATGACCTGCGATCTGATCGAGAACATCCGGCGTTTGGAGAAACCGGTCGTCGGCGCGCTGAATGGGACCACCTGTGGTGCCGGCGCGGTCATCGCCGCCGCCTGCGACATTCGCGTCGCTTGCGAATCGGCCAAGATCGCCTTCCTCTTCACCAAGGTTGGACTGTGCGGAGCGGACATGGGCGCCGCTTGGCTCTTGCCGCGCATCGTGGGGCTGGGCCATGCGAGTGAACTCCTGATGACCGGCGACTTCATCGATGCTCACCGCGCGGCGAGCATCGGTCTCTACAACCACGTCGTTCCCGCCGCTGAACTCGAAGAGTTCGCCTGGCAGCTCGCCCTGCGCCTCGCCCGCGGGCCGAGCATGGGGTTGGCCATGACCAAGCGCATGCTGAACGCCGAGGCGAGCCTACCCCTGGATGAAGCGATGCAGGCCGAGGGATGGATCCAGGCCGAATGCATGACCCACCCCGACTACCGCGAGGCCTTCGACGCTTTCGTCGAGAAGCGCGAGGCCGACTTCACACGCACCGCCAAGGGAGGCGGGGCTTGAGTGGCCTCGCGCAGCGTGTTCGGGAGTTCGCCGCGCGGGCTGCCGACTCGATCGAGGCCGAGGCCGATCTCAACCTCGCCGCGCGCAGGGCCCTTGCCCTCCTGGGTGAAGAGGGGCTCTTGGAGTTGACCGTCCCCGGGGAAGGAGGGGGTGGCAAGGGGGTCTCGGTTCGACATCTCTGCGTCGTGCGCGAGGGGCTGGCTTACCAGAGCGGATTGCTCGACGTGATGTTCGTTATGCAGGGGCTGGGTTCCTTTCCCATGACCCTGGCCGAAGATCCTTCCCTGGGGGAGGAGCTCGCGGCCATCGGTGCCGGCAAGCTCATCGCTGCCTTTGCGTTGACCGAGCCGGAAGCCGGATCGGACCTCTCCGCGATCGCCACCCGGGCGCGACAGGTCGATGGGGGATGGCGGCTCGACGGTCACAAGACCTTCATCTCGAACGCGCCCCTGTGCGATCGGATCACCGTCCTGGCTCGCACGTCGGGGGAGAGCGGGGACGAGCAGGGACTCTCGATGTTTCTCGTCCAGGGAGACGCTCCCGGCCTGCGGCGCGAGTCGTTCGACGTCATGGCACCCCATCCGATCGGTGATCTCTACTTCGAAGAGACCCCCGCCCGTCTATTGGGCGAGAGGGGGGCGGGGCTCGAGATGGCGCTCGGGACCCTGAGTCGTTTTCGGACATCCGTCGCTGCGGCGGCCTGTGGCTTTGCGGCTCGAGCCTTGGATGAATCGCTGCGTCACCTCCAGCGGCGCAAACAGTTCGGCCGGCCCCTGGCCACCTTCCAAGGATTGCGCTTCGACCTGGCGGAGATGGATACGCGACTCGCCGCGGCACGTCTTTTGGTGTCCGAGGCCGCCCAGCGGGTGGACGACGGAGCCGATGCGCGCTGCGAAGTCGCCCGCGCCAAACTCTTCGCCACCGAAAGCGCCTCCTGGATCTGTGACCGGGCCGTTCAGCACCTGGGCGGGCGAGGAGTGCGCCAGGGCGAGGTGGTCGAGCGCCTCTACCGCGAGGTCCGGGCCCTGCGGATCTACGAGGGGACGAGCGAAGTCCAGAAGCTGATCCTGGCCCGAGAGCTGCTCAAACGCTCGAGCGAAGCCTGACTGGCGGTTCCCCAGCGACTGGCGGAGAGACCCCATGCCCTGGTAGGATGGAGGTTTGACCCGTCCACCGCGGCGGGCATGCACCGCAACTCGGGCAGGGGGGCTGCCCGCACCGGACCATGGCCAAGTTCCAACGCCACATCTTCGTTTGCGTCAATCAGCGACCCGAGGACGATCCTCGGGGTTGCTGTGCCGGCAAGGATGGCGCCCGCGTCGCCAAGGCGCTCAAGAAACGCCTCTACGACCGGGGGTTCCGGCGCATCGTGCGTGCCAACCAGTCCTACTGCCTCGATCAGTGCGCCAAGGGTGTGACGATGGTCGTCTACCCGGAGGGGGTCTGGTACGGAGGCGTGACGGTAGACGACGTCGACGAGATCATCGAGGAGCACATCGTGGGCGGGCGGCCGGTCGAGCGACTGTGCATACCTGAATCCGAACTCACGGGTCGGGAGCCCACGGAGATTGAGCCGGAGGAGACGACATGAGCCCGGAGGAGACGATATGAGCTCTGTCGAGTTGGATCCGCGAGCCGGGGAGCTCTTGCTCCAGATCGCCGAGCGGCATGCCTTTCGTCACCACGCCGCGGTCAATCTACGCGGGCACGGTCTGCAGTACCTGGGCGGTTCGAGGGAACTGCGCGAGTACTTGCAGGAGCTCGACTTTCATTTGGGCCTGCTCGAGGATGTCGAGCGCATCCATGGGGAGCTGGGGGGGCAGGGCCTGGACGATGCAGTCATGCTGCGCCTGGAGCGCGTGCCCTATCCCGCATCACGCCTGGAACTCTCCTGTTGCCTGTCGGTGACGCGCCGAGGTGAGCGGGCGGCCGCCAAGAGCTATGTCGAGTGTGTCCATCCCGGCTTTGCCGATGTGGCCCGCCGTGTCCTCGAAGCGGAACGCGGCACGAGGGAAGAGGACATCCTGGTCGACTTCTGCCGCCATGAGGATCAGCGCGCCATCGCCCAGGAGTACTGGTCGCGCTGGATCCGGCTCAGTCTGGGGTCGGTGGGGCGCATCGGTACCCGCACGGACCAGCTCACCGTCGAACTCGGTCTGCGCGACCGCCCCGCAGAGGAGGTGATTCGAATGTTCCTCGACGACCTCGAGCCCCTGGGCCAGGCCTGCAAGCTCTCCCTCCCGCCCCTGGACGAGGTCGAGGCGGAGCTTCCCGAGGATCTGCGCAGCCGCTTTCCCACCCGAAAAGCATGACTGAAGACCCTACGGAGCGATCCCTCGACCTGTCCCCCGCGTGGCCCGAAAGGTGGCGTGACCGCTTCCCCATCCTGGCGGAAACGACCTACCTGGTGACCCACAGCTTGGGTGCGATGCCAAGGGGGGTCGAGGAAAAGCTCAGCGCCTTCACCCGGCAGTGGGCTACCCGCGGCGTGCGTGCCTGGGCCGAGGGGTGGTGGGACACTCCCGTCGAGGTGGGCAATCTCTTGGCGCGCATCATGAATGCACCAAAGGGCAGTGTGACCATGCACCAGAACGTCTCGGTGGTGCAGGCCATCGTCGCCTCGGCGATCGACTTCGGTGCCGGGCGTGACCGGGTCGTCTACACGGACCAGAACTTCCCCTCGAACTCCTATGTTTGGGAGTCCTGGCGGCGCTATGGGGCGCAGCCGGTGGTGGTCCCCAGCGAGGCGGACGGGCGTGTCCCCACCGAGCGTCTGCTCGAGGCGATCGATGAACGCACCGCGATCGTTCCGATCAGCCACGTCTGTTTCCGGACCTCCTTCCTGCAGGATGCCGCGGCGATCTGCGCCCGGGCGCGAGAGGTGGGCGCGTTGGTCCTGCTCGACGCCTACCAGTCGCTTGGAACGGTTCCCATCGACGTCGAGGCCCTGGGGGTCGACATGGTCTGCGGAGGGTCGGTCAAGTGGCTCTGCGGAGGCCCGGGGGCGGGCTATCTCTATGTGCGCGAGGAGCTGGCGCGCACTCTGCGTCCGGCGATCACCGGGTGGGCCGCCCACAGCTCACCCTTCGCCTTCGACATGGGCGAGCAACAGTGGGCGGATGGGGCACGTCGCTTCCTGCACGGGACACCGGCGGTAGCGAGCCTGCTCCAGGCCTCCGCCGGTTACGAGGTGGTCCTCGAAGTCGGCGTGGAGAGAATCCGTGCCTGGTCGATGCATCTGCTCGAGCGCCTGCGCAGGGGGCTCGAGGAGCGGGGCTTTACCATTCACGGACCGCGCTCGAAGGACGAGCGCGGCGGGACGCTCACGGTCGCCCTGCACGAAGATGAGCATGGACCGGCCTTCGTCGCCGCCTTGGAGGCGCGCGGGATCCTCGTCGATCACCGGCCCGAGGCCGGCCTGCGGGTCAGCCCCCACTTCTATACCCTCGAGGAAGAGGTGGACGCTTTCATTTCGGCGGTGACCGAGTTGCGTGCCAGCGGAGCCTGGCGGGGCCACGTCACCTCGGGGGCCTACTGAGCGCACCGGCGCGGGCGGGCTTGCTGGAATGGAGGGGCCGGATCGGGTGGAACGTATCGATCTCCCGCGCTGCGAGCATCCGGCCGAGCGGTGGCCGGCGGTGGGCGAGGGGTCGGGCCGGGCCGTGATCCTGGTTCCCGGCTCGCAAGGGATCGATGAACCGGTGCGTGCCGTGGCGCGTCGCTTCCAGGAGGCGGGTGCTACCGTCCTCGTCCCCGAGCTTCGGGGAGCGGACGGGAAAGCAATCCCTGACCGGGAGGTGACGCGCGTCCTCCACAGAGCTCAAGAGGCTCTCTGCGCCGATCCCACCGTGCAGCCGGGCCGCATGGTCTGCTGTGGCGTGGGAGATGGCGTGGCGCCGGCCCTGCTCTACGCCTGCCAGGCCCGCGGGTTGAGTGGGGTTCTCCTGCTCCTGGGCTCCGTGAGCTACCCCGAATTGGACGAGAGACACCCGACGCAACCCCTGGAGATGACCCTGGGGCTGGAGTGTCCATTGTTGGCGGTTTTCTCGGCCGATGATGGGAGCGTACCCGCCGCGGAGATCGAGGATCTCCGCGCACGGCTCGATGCCTTCTCCAAGCCTTATCGCATCGAAATCCTGCCGGGAGTGAGCCTGGGATCCCTGGATCCCACGGTCAAGGGTTACGCTGGAGTGCCTGTTGAGCCCTTCTGGGCCGTCATCTTGGGCTTTCTCCAGCAATCCCCCTGAGTATGGCCACCTCCCTCAGCCTCTTCGATCTCAAACCCGGCAAGCTCCTCCTCGACCGCTACCAGATCCAGCGCCGCTTCCGCGAGGGGGGGATCTTCGGGGCCTTCGAGGTCCAGGACACCCTGGATCAGTCCCGCAAGGAGCTACAGGTCTTCCATGCCGGCCTCTTCGAGGGCAAGCCGCAGGCGACCCAGTTCGCCGAACGCCTCGAAGCCTGGCAAGCCGCGCGCATCGACGGCATCGCGCAGGCGGAGGGGGGAGCGGTTTTGGACGACGGGTCGGTCATCCTGATCCGGGAGTTCCCGAGGGGGATGTCCCTGCGCCAATGGCTGGCCGAGAACACGCGCATGGATCAGGGGACGGCCGTCGCTCTCGCGAACGACCTCCTGCAGGCGTTGACCGAAGCCCACGCCCAGGGGCTGATCCATGGTGATATCAAGCCCGCGACGATATACGTCGAGCCGGGAGAATCGGGAGGACAACTCGTCGACGCAGGAATCACGCCCGCGATGTGGGCGGCCAAACACCTGGGGACGCGCACGGCGCTGATCGGGACGCCCTACTACGCTCCGATCGAGCAGTTCACCGGTGATTCCCCCGACGAGCTCTCCGATCTCTACAACCTCTCGACGGTCCTCTACGAAGCCCTGACCGGAGTCATGCCCTGGTCCGGAAAGGGGTATATCGAGGTCTTCCAGTCGAAGATGGAGCCCGCGCCACCCGCGATGGCAGAGCGCGCACCCGAGGTGGAGGTGGCACCGGAGCTGGAGCAGGTCATCGCCACCGGCCTGCGGGCCAAGCGGCAAGAGCGTCACGTCGACGCCGCCACCTATCTGGAGCGTCTGCGGGCCGTGAGTCCGGCTCGTGCCTGAGCCATCCGGCCTGTCGTAGCGGAAAATACAACCAGAAGAGACGTCCGGAAGAGAGGGCTGACCCAGATCGGGATGAATGGGTGACCCCGGAGGGAGAGGGGACTAGGCCCCGCGTACCTGGCGGTATGCTCAATAGCTCCCATGAAGATCACCCGCCTCACGCTCCTCTTTCCGCTGCTCTCCCTGGTCGCCTGCGGTTCCGGCGGTTCATCGGGCTCCTCTTCGGGCGGCGGTTCGCATGGACCGACGGTCTCCTTCCTCTCATCAGCCAGCTCGGTGACCGAGGACACGGTCAGCGTTCCGGTGACGCTCTTTCTGGATGAGGCTCCGACCGCCGACCTCGACGTCAATTTCACCTGGTCGGGATCGGCGACGGAGTTCGCCGACTATTTCGTCCCCGGGAGTACTCCGGTGACCATTCCCAAGGGTAGCCAGACCGCGACGATCCAGATCCAGGTCAATGAGGACGTCTTCGGAGAGCTCGACGAGACGGTCCAACTGAACCTGGTCGCCTCCCTCGACTACAACCTGGGAGCTCCCTTCCAGCACACGCTCACCATCATCGACGAGGATGAGGTTCAGATCAACGAGATCGAACCCAACGACGACCACCTCAATCCCCAGGACATCGGCTCGATCCAGACGACCCTGGCCTATCAGATCTCCGGGGACTCCTTCGGGGGAGATCCAGATGTCTTCAAGTTCACCGGCGTGGGGAGTTGTACGGCGGATGTCACCCTCGACCCGGCCAGCGGGGTGAGCCAGGTGGTGATCAACGTCATCGACGAGAACGGCCAGGTTGTCGACATCATCGATGACGACCTCCCGGGGACCACCCTGCACACCTCGTTCCCCGTTGCCGACGGCCAGGTCTTCTTTCTCGGGATCACGACCGACGGAGTGGGAACGGCCTACCTCTTGGATGTGGTTGGCGTCTGAGCTGGAGCGGGTAGGCTGGCGGGTATGAGCGCCATTCCCGATCCGCCCCGGCAGTTCAACCTCTCGGCCTACTACCTCGATCGCAACCTGGAGGAGGGTCGGGCCGGCAAGACGTGCGTGATCTCTGAGGGCCGGAGGGTGACCTACGGTGAGCTCCACGAGCGCGTCTGCCGCTTGACGGCAGCCCTGCGCGCGGGTGGTTTGACGGCCGAGGAGCGTGTCCTGATCGTGCTCCCGGACGGAATCCCGTTCGTGGAGACCTGGCTCGCGGTGCTACGGGCGGGTGGGGTCTTTGCGATGGTCAACCCGTTGCTCAAGGCCAAGGATTATCGCTACTACCTGCGCTACACCAAGGCTCGCGCATTGGTGACGACCCGCGATGTGCTCGCGGAACTCGGGGATGCGGCGAGGCAGTCGCCTTACCTGCGCCAGGTCCTCGTCGTCGGGGGTGGGGAGCCCGGCTTCACTTCCTACGAAGGGGCCATCGAGGAGGCCGATCCCGCTCTTGGCGCGGTCGAAGAGACCGGGCCGGACGATCTGGCCGGCTGGCTTTTCACCTCGGGCTCGACCGGGGAGCCCAAGGCGTGCGTCCACCTGCAGCGGGACTTTTACTACTCCACCGAAACCTACGCCATGCAGGTCGCCGGGTACCGCGAGGAGGACATCTGTCTCTCGGTTCCCAAGCTCTTTTTCGGCTATGCGACGGGGACCAACCTGATGTTTCCCATGCGCGTGGGTGCGACCATCGTCCTTTTTCCGGAACGTTCCACCGCGGATGCCATCTTCGATCAGATCGAAGCTCACCGGCCGACCTTCCTGACTTCGGTACCGACACTGATCAACAACATGCTGCGCTCGCCGCGCTGCGAGGGGGCCGATCTCTCCAGCCTGCGCCTCTGCCTCTCTGCGGGAGAGGCACTCCCCGAGCACCTCTATCGGGAATGGATGGAGCGCACGGGAGTCGAGATCCTGGACGGCATCGGTTCGGCGGAGATGTTCCACATCTACATCTCCAACCGGCCGGGAGAGGTGCGTCCGGGGAGCCTGGGCCGCATCGTTCCCGGGTACGAGGCGGAGATCATCGATGCCGAGGGCAAACCGGTGCCGGACGGGGAGCCTGGACGTCTGCGCATTCGGGGGGGATCCACAGCGCTCTGCTACTGGGGGGCCAAGGCCAGTTCCGTCGAGACCTTCCAGGGAGATGCCTGCACCACCGGCGACATCTTTCGCCGCGATGCCGAGGGCTACTACTACTACGTGGGTCGAGCAGACGATCTCCTGAAAGTCTCGGGGATCTGGGTCTCGCCCCTCGAGATCGAGAACTGTCTACTCGAGCATCCCGCCGTGGCGGAGGTCTGCGTCGTGGGGCGCGAAGACGACGCGGGCATGACCAAGCCCCTCGCCTACGTAGTCCCGGCCGCCGGATTCGAGGGCTCCGACGAGCTGGCGCGCACCCTGAAGGATCACCTGCAGGGCCGCCTGGCCCTCCACAAGTACCCGCGCTGGTTCGAGTGGTGCTCCGGCCTCCCCAAGAACGATCGAGGCAAGGTCGATCGCAAGCAGCTACGCCGGGCCGCCACCGAGCCGGGTTCGCCAGCGTAGAATCCCCGCCTATGCATCAGCTAGCCAAGTGTACTTGGCCCGAGGCGGATTCCTTCTACGGTCCCGACATCCTGGCCTTCTTGCCGATCGGCAGTACCGAGCCCCATGGTCCACACCTGCCGCTCGATACCGACGTGTCGATTGCCGTGGCCCAGGCGCAGGCGGCGGCCGAGCGGCTGGAGGAGGCGGGCGTCACGACCATGCTCTTGCCCCCCATTCCCTATGGGGTGACCCGCTGGACGGGGGGCTTCGCGGGGACCGTGGGGTTGCGACCGGGAACCCTTTGGGCCCTGGTCGAGGATGTGATCGGGGCGCTGGAGGACCAGGGCGTACGGCGCATCGTGCTCTGCAACGGGCATCTGGAACCCGAGCACGTCCAGGTCCTGCGCGGGGTCATCCTGGACCACCAAGGACAGGACGAGGAGACCGCGCAAGTGCTTTTTCCCGACAACACCCGTCGGCGGTGGGCGCGCACCCTGGGCGAGGAGTTTGCGAGCGGTGAGTGCCACGCGGGGCGCTACGAGTCGAGCATCGTCTTGGCTGCCGACCCCGAATCGGTGCGCGAGGATGTGCGTCGCTCCCTGCCGGAGGTTTCTATCGCCCTGATCGAGCGCATCCGCGAAGGGGCGCGCAACTTCCGCGAGTGTGGGGCGGAGCAGGCCTACTGCGGCGCGCCCGCTGCGGCCAGTCGAGAAGAGGGAAACGAGTTGATCGCCGCCCTGGCGGAGATGGTCGTGACCAGCGTGCGTGAGGCTTGGCCGGAACTTCTGCGATGAGTCAGTTCAACACCGTTCTTCAGGTTCGCTTCGGGCATGTCGATCCCGCCGGGATCGTCTACTTTCCTCGGATCTACGACTATCTCCACGATGTCTTCGAGGAGCTCTGGGAGGTCTACGTCGGGCAGCGCTACTACCACCTGCTGCTCGATCAGCGCATCGGGTTCCCGCTGGTCCACTCGGAGGTCGATTTTCGCTCGCCCCTGCGTTTTGGAGACCGCCCGATCGTCTCGGTGACTTGCTTCAAGTTGGGACATTCTTCCCTGGGCCTCAGATACGTCTTCCGTCTGGCCGATCGGGAACTGGTCCATGCGCGTCTGGTGACCTCGTGCGTGGACCTCGAGACGATGCGTCCCATCGCCATTCCCGAGGCCTACCGTTCCCGTTTTGCCGAGCTCTTGGAGTCCCCTTGAAGAGAATCGACAGCCTTTACGATCAGGGCCGCCCGGTCTTCAGTTTCGAGTTCTTTCCGCCCAAGACCGACCGTGGCGCGGAGAACCTGATGCGCACCGTCGCGGATCTCAAGGCATCGGTCGAGCCCGACTTCGTCTCCGTGACCTATGGGGCGGGTGGTTCGACGCGCGACAAGACGCACGCGGTGGTGACCCGCATCCAGTCCGAGCTGGGCACGACGGCGATGGCGCACCAGACCTGTATCGCTGCCGGTCGCGGGGCGATCGAGGGCAACGTGCAGGCGCTCCTGGACGCAGGCGTGTGCAACATCCTGGCCCTGCGCGGGGACAAGCCCAAGGAGAGCGCGGGCGAGGCCCAAGAGGCGCACTTCGAGCACGCCACCGACCTGATCTCTTTCCTGCGGGAGCGCTACGGGGATCAGCTCTCCATCGGCGCGGCCTGCTATCCCGAGGCGCATCCCGAATCCGAGAGTGAGGATCGCGACCTCCACTGGGCCAAGCGCAAGCAGGAACTGGGGGCGGGTTTTCTGGTCTCCCAGCTCTTCTTCGATACGGGGCGTTTCCTCGACTTCGTGAAGCGAGCACGGGCGGCGGGCATCACCTGTCCCATCGTGCCGGGCATCATGCCCATCACGAACGTCGCCCAGATCGAGCGTTTCACCAAGATGTGTGGAGCCACGATTCCAGAGGAGCTGCGCGAGCGGTTGCGGGCGGTGGAGGATGACCCGGGTGCGGTCATGGCCACGGGGGTGGAGCACGCGATCACCCAGTGCCGGGAGTTGCTCGAAGCCGGGGTGGAAGGGCTCCACTTCTATACCCTGAACCGTAGCCACGCCACCCGTTCCATCCTGGCCGCGATCCGGCAGTTGGCCTGACCCGCGTCATCCAATAGCGGTCGTCGGCGAATCCTCTCGCCACAAAGAAGACCCCAAGGTTGCAAGGGCGCCGCGGATCCCTACAACGGTGCCGTGTCCCAAACGGTCGCCCTCATCCCCAGCTACTGTTCCTGGGACAATCTCGAGCGCTACCTGCCTTCTCTATTGGAGGAGTTGCGGCCGCGCGGTGTCGAGGTTGTCATCAGTGATGATGCCAGCCCGGATGGCACGCCCGAGCGCATTGCGCGTGTCTTCCCCGGTGTGCGGCTCCTGCGGCGGGATAGCAACGGCGGCTTTGGGCCCAACTGCAACTGGGCCATCGAGCGCATCGAGGCGGAACGGATCCTGCTCCTGAACGCGGACGTGCGTGTCTTGCCCGGGTTCCTGGAACCATTGGAACGCGCTCTCACCGGCGACGTCTTCGCCGTCTCCGCAGTCTCGGTCGATGAAGCGGGCAAAGTGGTTGATGGTGCCCGCTTGGCACTCATGAAGCGCGGCCTCTTTCGTTGGCGCCCGCTCGATCTCGATGCACTCACGGAACTGCACGTGAGCGCCTATCCCGTCGGGGCGCACGTACTCATCGACCGCGCACGCTTCCTGGAGCTGGGGGGCTTCGATCCTCTCTACCGTCCCTACTACTGGGAAGACGTCGATCTGGGCTATCGAGCCTGGAAACGGGGCTGGCGCGTCTTGATCGAGCCCGCCAGTCGAGTCGAGCACCACCACGACCACTCCGACATCGAGCGCACGCAGGGTGAGAAGCATGTCGATGGGGTCAATGTTCGCAATCGGCTGCTCTTCCACTGGGCCAACCTGCACGAACCGGGCTGGTTCTGGGGCCGCCATCTCCTGCCCGTGGGATGGAAGTTCGTGACCGGATGGCTCGCCCTGGACCTGCGCTTCTACCGCGCCTTCTTTCGTGCCCTGGGGCGGGTGGGGGAGGTGCGGCGCTCGCGGCGGCGCAATCGCGCAGCGGCCAAGCGCAGCGACGGCGAAGTGTGGGCACTTCTGAACGCAGAGCTCGCGCCCCATCTGCGCCGCCGCTGAGGCCCAACGCTTCGGAGCGGTGTAGACTGCCGCCCGCAATGCCTCTCTTCCGACGCCGCAAGGTCCTGCTCCACTACCACATCTTCAAGAACGCCGGCACCTCGATCGACCACGTTCTCGAGGAGTGCTTTGCCCGTACCTGGCGCACATTCGACAAGGATCGACCCGGTGCCAAGATCACGGCGGCGGAGATGGACGCTTTCCTCAGGGAGCACCGTTCCGTCCGTGCCGTCTCGTCGCACCAGGTGATCCCGCCCCTGCCCTCACGGGTGGCCGATATCTATCCGATCCTCTTTCTGCGGCATCCGATCGACCGTGCCTACTCGGCCTATCTCTTCGAGTGGGGCAAGCAGGTCGGTCAGGCTCGTCCGGAGCGCCCCTTCGCCGAGTACGTCGAGGAGAAGTTCCAGCACCCGCGCCAGAGTGCGATCGAGGATTTCCAGGTGCAGCACCTGGCCAACACGAACTACGACACCCCAGCGATCCGTCCGGATACCCCTGCGGCGGAGGTCTTGGAGCGTGCCACGGCCTTTCTGGACAGCCTGCCCTGCTTCGGCCTCGTCGAGCGCTATGAAGAGTCCCTGGCGCAGTTCGCGGACACCTATCGGCGAGCCTTCCCCAAGTTCCGCCCCAGGGTCGTACGGGTCAATGCTCTTCAGGACGCCGCCTTGACCCTCGAGGAGAAACTCGCTCGCATTCGCGGTGAACTCGGTGCGGAGCGCTACGCGGAACTGGAGGCGCGCAACAAGGGGGATCTGGCTCTCTACGCCCACGCGCTGGAGCGTTTCGGCGCATGAGGGATCAGCGCTCGTCACTCTCCCCGTCGCCGAGATAGCCCATCCCGCGCAAGCCTTCGATGACCGAGTCGTCGACCTCCTCCAGGGAGACGTGGGTGGCTTCTTCCCGGTTCCTCGTGAGGTACTCGTTCCAGCGCCAGAGGGAGCGGTGTAGCTGCTCCTCTAGGCCATGCGGGACCCCGCCGGTGAGGTCATGCTTCTCGGTCGGATCCGCGGCGAGGTCGTAGAGCTCGTAGGGTCGTGAGCTTTTCTTCCCGCAGTTGTGGATCAGCTTCGCATCATCGAGCCAGACCGCTTGGAGTTCGAACCGGCCCAGGCGCAGCTCCGCGTAGAGCCGCTGTGAGCCCGTGCCGCGCTCGCCGCTGCGCCAGAGGGGGGCGAGATCGCGACCTTCGATGGGGCTGGGCGCCACGATACCTGCACGTGCAAGCAGCGTGGGGGCCAGGTCGACCAGGCTGACCGGCGTCGAGATGACCCTGCCCCGCTCCTGGCCCGGCAGGTGGAGGAGCAGGGGCACATGGACGCTCTCTTGATAGAGATCGTGGCCGTGGGCACGCCAGCCGTGATCCCACAGACCCTCGCCGTGATCCGAGGTCAGAGCGATCAGAGTCTCGGAAGAGAGTTTTCGCGCATCGAGGCCGGCGAGAAACTCCCCAACCCAGTGGTCGACATAGCGGACTTCACCCGCGTAGAGCTGGCGAATACGCTCCTCATCGGGGGGAGTGCGTTCCTGTGGAGGGAGGGCATCCAGTCGCTTCAGGTCCCGGCGGGAACCCTCGAAGCGTGCACCGTTCTTTGGGAGGGGATGCAGCTCCGGGTGGGGCAGGTAGGGGTCGTGGGGATCGGTGTAGAGCAGAAAGAGGAAGAATCGCTCGCCCGGTTCGAGCGTGTCGAGGAGCGCGAGGCCCCGCTTCGTGACCACTTCGGCGGGGACCATGGCGAAGTCGTCGGGGTAGCCTGCCGTGCCTTCGGGTTCGTCGTAGGTCTCGAAACCCTGGGCGAAGCCCCAGGTGGCGGAGGCGTTCTTGTTGGTGCAGACCGCCAGACAACGCCACCCGGCGGCGCTGAGGCACTCGGCCAGAGTCGTGCTCGTCGCGGGGATGGCATCCTCCTGACCAAGGACGTTCAGGACGGCGGGATGGCGTCCGGTGAACATGGCTGCGACCGAGGAGCGTGTCCACGAGGAGGTCGAGCGCACCTCTTCGAAGCGCTGGGATCGCCCCGCCAGTGCATCGAGATTCGGTGTCAGTCCCCGCTCGCTCCCATAGCACCCCAGGTGATCCGCTCGCAGGGTGTCGATCATCACCAGGACGATTCCCTGCGCGGATGGCGGGGAGTCGGGAGGCGAGGGCGGGTTTTCCATCGGTAGGACGACGTCGGAGAGGTCCTGGCCCGAATAGTCCCAGGGATCACCTCCGCAGGAGGCGAGGGCGACCAGGCTCAGAGCGAGGAGGCCCGACAGGGCAAGGCAGTGGCGAGAGGGCATGGCTAGGAGTTGGCGTAGCCCCGCACCCGTGTCCAGGTCCGGCGCCATCCCGCGGGGAGTGGGGCGAGCGAGAGCACGCTCTCCCCGAGGCGACGCGCGACGGCCTCCTCTGAATAATCCTCGCGAATACGCTCGACGCCGCGCTCGGCGAGGCGCGACCAGAGCTCTTCATCCTGTTCCAGGCGGGTGATCTGGGCGACGAACTCCACAGCGCTCTCCGCGTGCAGGTAGTGCTCGCCGGGGACCAGCCCCATCCCCTCAGCGCCCACCGCCGTCGTGATTACCGGTAGGCCATAGCTCAAAGCCTGGCCGACCTTACCCTTGGCTCCCGCGCCGAAACGTAGGGGCGCCACGAGGGCTAGATGGCTGTCGAGGTGGGGCTCGAGGTCATCGACGAACCCGAGGAAACGCACGCGCGGGCTCGCAAAGCGGTCCAGATCGCCCCGTTCGCCGCCGCCGATCACATCGAGGGAGAGCTCGGGCCGCTCCTTCCAAAGCAGGGGCAGCACCTCGCCCAGGAGGTAGTTCAGCGCGTCGATATTGGGGGGGTGGTTGAAGGAGCCGATGAAGAGTAGGTCCCTCCGCCCATCGCGGCCCGGCCGCTTGCCCGGCAGGGGGTGGATGTTGGAGAGCACACTGACCGGGACTCGTCCCAGCTCCCGGCGCAGGAGCGCGGCTTCATCCTCGGAGATGGCGATGACATGGTCGCTCTTGCGATAGGCGGCCAGCTCCCTGCGACGCACCTTGCGCGCTTCGGCCGCCTTGGCGGAAGAGCCGGTCAGGTCGGCTTCGCGTTGCAGGCGTCGATAGTGCACGTCCACGCTGTCGGTCACGATGCGCGTGCCCGGAGAGTGGCGCCGCAGGAAGCGTAGGGCCCGGCGTGTCGTGTGGTAGTGCCCCAGGATCGCCACGTCGATGGGGTACTCCCGGGATAGGGCGACCAGGCGCGGGCCGAGACAGCGACGCGTGGGCCAGTCCCCTTCCAGGTGGCTGCGTCCGACGATGGTCTGCACCCCGAGGTTCTCGAGGGCGCGCCGGTGGGAGAGGTTTCCCAGGTAGCAGCGGCTGACGAAGCTGACCCGCTTGCCGGAGGCGCGCAGCGCCTTCACGATGTGGAAAAGGCGGAACGAACCCGAGTCCCGATCGAACATGGGAAACGAGGGGTGCACGATGAGTATGTGCCCCTCGGCCCGCTCCCGGGCGTGGTGGGGATCGCTGCCCGCCGGCGCATGCTCCCGATCCAAAACCTCGGCCCATTTCTCTCGAAAGCGCGTGCGGTTGGTCACCTGATGGCGCTTCTCGCCGCCGCTTTCGTCCGTGCCGCAGGTGTGGCCTTCGAGATGGACGACCCTGGCGCGCGGTTCATAGATCACGCGGAGTCCGCGCTTCCTGACCTGGAAGCAAAGGTCGGTGTCCTCGTAATAGGCGGGGGCGAAGCGCTCGTCGAAGCCACCGAGCTCCTCCCAGAGACGGCGGGCGATCAAGAGGGCTGCGCCCGAGACGTAGTCGACCTCACGTCGGTACTGGTAGCGGTCGCGACTTGGATCGTCGAACTTGCCGTAGTTGCAGCCACTGGCATCGCGGTAGATGATGCCCCCCGCTTCCTGGAGCTTGCCGTCGGGATAGAGCAACTGGGCGCCGACGACACCGACTTCGGGGCTGCTCTCGGCGGCCTCGACGAGAGCATCGAGCCAGCCAGCCAGGGGCTCGGTGTCGTTGTTCAAGAGCAGGAGGTATCGGCCGCGTGCCTGTCGGGCAGCGGTGTTGACCGTGCGCAGGAAACCCTGGTTCTCCTCGGCCCGCGAGAGGCGCACGCGCGGGTCCGCCAGGATGGCGGCCTCTTCGGGGAAGTGTTCGGGCCCGGCATCATCGCGCAGGATGATCTCGAAGCGCGGACCCGTGGGCAGGGCATGGTCCAGGATGGCGCGCACGCAGGCCTCGGTCACGGCGACCTCGCCGTAAAAGGGGATCACGATCGAGACGTCGATCGGCCCCTCGTCAGAGGCGGCTTTTTCGCCCAGGGCCGCCAGGACGGGGGCGGGGTGGGAGTTGCGCCAGTGTTCGCCTACGCAGGAGGCATCGCCTTGGGCCTCTCCCTGCAAGAGAGATGCGCCATAGCGGGAGAGACAGGCATCGAGCATGTCGACCGCTTCGAGCCTGCCCGAGCGAGGCCCCTCGAAGCGAAAGCCCTGCCCCGGGCGGCAGGCGATGAGTGTGCGGCCCTCGATCGGCAGCACCCGGTCCAGCCGTGAGTGGAACCAGCGCGCCTCCATACCGAAGCAGAGTGCACGCGGGGCGCGTTCGCAGGCGCGCAGGACTTCGACCGGGTCGTCCAGGAACTCGCCGGCGCCCAGCACCAGGACGTCGTGGCAGCCAAGCTCCGAGAGGGCGGCGTTCAGCACCTCGGCCTGGGGTCCGGAGCGAAGGAATAGTTCGCCTCGCCCGGCGGCGCCGAGCGCTGCGCGCACGGCTGCGGTGCGCTCCTCGTCGGGGCGAATCTCATGCCCTCCGGTCGGCAGGGTGATCTCTCCGGGATCGAACTCAAAGCCCTCCCCCTGGGCTCCGGGCACCACCAGGATGCGGCTCACCAGCGGAGCGAGGGAGAGGAGCTGGGCCGGAAGCCACTGGGGTTCGTCACCGGCGAGGATCAGCGCTCCCCAGCGTGTGCGGGGGTCGGGGCGAGGCGCGTTGGAATCCATGGGGCGCGCGCATCCTAGCAGGTAGAATCGAGAGCGGAGGAGCCCTCGCGGGAGCTCACTCCGAGTTCCCCGTGTAGCCCAGGGCATCCATCTTGGCCCGCTTGGAGGCGCTTTTCTTCTTGGGGAGCCAGGCCTTGGGCAGGTCATCGCGGGAGGGGCGCCGAGCCGCGGTCAGTTCCGCGAGGCGGCCGGGGTACTTCTCGGCAACGTCCTTGGAGAGATCACCTTGGAGATCGAAGAGCTGGGGCTTTCTGTCGCCTTCGACGACGAGCTGGAATCTGCCGTCGGTGATGCCCCACCAGCGCGATCCATTCATGGTGCTGACCAGCTCCTGGATGGCGAACGAGCGGCGGGGCGGGGCGAAGAGGGAGGCTCCGAAACCTTCGGTTGGTGCCAAACCGAAGGCGTCGAGCACGGTCGCATGGAGATCGAGGAGGCTCACGAGACGCTCATCCTTCGCCGGTTGAACTTGGCCCGGGAAGCGCGCGATGAGAGGCACGTGCACCATGCAGGGATAGGTCGTCTCCCCATGGCAGAACCAATAGTCGTGCTCGCCGAGAGCCTCGCCGTGATCGGCGGCGAACAGGATCAGGGCCTCGTCCGCCCGGCCGTTGGATCCGAGGTAGGCGAGGAGCTCCCCGAGAGCGTCGTCCATGCTCCGTATCTCGGAGCGGTAGAGCTCGCGATAGGTCCCCGCCCGGCACTCCCCGTCCAGGTCCTGATAGCGAGGAATCTGCCCCTTGCCGGAATGCGAGGTTCCGATGGGCAGGCAGGGTCCGGGATCGAGGGTCCCGGCATCGCGCGCGGCGAACTCCGCCGGTGGCGTGTAGGGACCGTGCGGGTCCATGTAGTGCACCCACAGGAAGAACTCCTCGATGCCGTCCCTCTCGAAGCTGCGCAGAATGCGAAGCGCAGCAGAGGTGGTATCGACGGCGTTGCGCTCGGGTATCTTGCGGTTGAGTTCCGTGTCGGGTAGCTCGTCATCGTAGAGGTCGAATCCCTGGGAGATCCCGACCAGTTCTCCCTCGACCGTCTGGCGATGCAGGACGAAGTTGGAGACCACGGCTGCCGTTGGGATTCCGCGGTAGGCGAGTTGCTCGGTGAACGTGTCGATTTCGGAGGCCAGTTGGTAGCGATTCCCCTTCAAGACCCCGACCTCGGAGGGGAGGAAGCCGGTGAAGATGCCGGCAAAGGAGGGGCCGGTCGTCGGTGCCGTCGAGAAGGCGCGCGGATAGACCGTTGCTTGGCGAGCGAGGTCATCCAGGGCTGGGGTCAGTCCCAGGGCGCCACCCACATGATCCGCGCGCAGGGTGTCGCAGGTGATCAGGATCACCCTGCGTGCTCGGCGTACACCGGTCGCCCGGGCGGGGTGTTGCAGTTCGACATCAGAGGTAGGGGGCTCCGCGTTCTCCTGTGAGCACCCCAGGAGCAACGCGAGGAGTAGGGCCAAAAAGAGCAGGCCGGCGACGGTCTGGGCTTGCTTGCGTTGCCGGCGTAGACGCCTGCCGGCAGCACGCTCCTGTTCGAGTACCTCGCGCGTCTGTTCGAGACGCCCCTGGGCGTCCGTGTGGCCCTCCTCCACGAGAATGCCCCCGGGTAGACAGGGTAGGGTCCCGTCGGAGCAGAGCGCGGTCGTGTACATCCCATCGGGGAGGCCCTCTTCGAACGAGGCCTTCTCGAGGTCGGCTTGGTAGCGTCCGAAGGGGGTGCCCTCGGTAGGGGGGTCGGGAACGAGCAGGGATCCGAAGACCACGCGTTGGCGGTAGAGGCGCACGTTTCGAAAGGCGCCGCGCACGAACTCACCGAACTCCTCGTGGTAGAGCTCGCGCACGTGGAATTCGTTCTGGTAATCGCGATCGTCCGAGTAGACCTTCTTGTCGGGCGTGCAGACCAGAAAGATCCCGCCGGGGACGAGGACCCGGCGCACTTCGGCCAGGAATTCCTCCTGGGTGTGGATGTGCTCCAGGGTTTCGAAGCTGACGACTACGTCCACCGTCTCCCGGCCGAGGGGAATGGCATCACAGGAGCCGGCGAGATAGGCATGGCCGTATTTCGCTCGGGCATGGGCCGCCGCCGCGGGTGCGATATCCACGCCGATGACTCTGGCCGCTCGGGTGGCCAGGAGATGGGTGCCGTAGCCCTCTCCGCAGGCGATGTCGAGCACGCGCTTGCCCCGCACCACTTCGAGGGCGGCCGCATAGCGATGGAGGTGTTCGAGGACCAGGTCACCTCCGACCTCGGGCATCAAGCGCTCCCCAGTCCAAGCGAGCTCGGAGTTGTCCGCGGGCATGGCGGGGCGGATCCTACCGGCGGAGTGGACAGCGGGCCACAGGTCCCGATCGGCACCGAGATCGGCCCGGTAGGAGCGCGGTGGGTGCCCGCCTCCAGCCAGGGCCTTCGACTCTCACCGCACGGCGGCGTCCAGGACCCCGGGTGGGGCGGTGGGCTCGCCCTCCGGCGCGGGGAGCACTCCCCCTACCTCGTACCCCAGGGGCCGCAGGCGGGCGGCGATCCGGGGGACGAGGTCCTCCTCGCGACAGAGGTCCGCGTCATAGAGAACCGAGACCGAGCCGGCGGCCACGTCCACTCCGATTTTCCAGATGCAGGGCAGCCCATCCAGGGCGCCGGCGACCCGAATGGGTCACCAGGTCGGTCAGTGCAGACCGGAGACCGCGAGTTCCACACGACCCAGGTTTTCAGGAGGCGGAGCTTCGCGGCTCTTCCACCACCCGAGAAAGACGAGAGCGCAGACCAAGAGACCCGCACCCAGACGGATGGCGAGCACGCTGCGATCGATTCGGCGGGTGGGCATGAATCCTCCTACGGAGAGGGGTTGGATTTGGGACAGCTAGGTTACGGAGCGTTCAACTTCGTCTATCGGATTTCCCTTGTGACCCCGTCTCCCGGGCATGTCAGGCGCTCTCTTCCCATATCCGAGCCATATCTCAGAAAACTGTCTGCTTCTGACACTCGTGGAGCGAGAAGACCTCTGGGCAGATGCAACCGGTCGATGTGAGAGAAGCGATGGAAGAGCCGCTGAACGGTACGAATGAGTTCTGGAGAATCATGGTCGAGGGAGGCGTTTTGGACGAGCGCCTGGCCGGCGAGTTCCGCCGCCGAACCCACAAGAAGTGGACTCCCCTGGGCCAGATCCTGGTGGAGCGTCGCATTCTCGACATCAGCCAGGTGATGGGTCTGCTTGCGATGCAGGCGGACGAGCCCGAGATGCGTCTGGGGGACCTGGCCGTGCGTGAGGGCATGTGTACCTCCGAGCAGATCTCCGCCGCCCTGGTCGAGCAGCGTCAAGCCTGTCCCCACCCGATCGAACTCTTGCTCGAGGATCGCAGGATCGAGAAGGCGGGCTTCTTCACGACCCTGATCGACTATGTGCGTTGGCTCGAGGGACAGCTCTACGCGAGCCGCGTGGGCTGAGCGCCCGCCGGGTCGGCCTGGTGGAGTCGGGGTAGACTTGGCCCCGTGACCTCGAAGAAGGCCCGTCAGCGGGATCGGCGCGCCAATGAACGCCTGCGTGCCCAGGCCCAGGAAGAGCTCCGCGCCGGACGTCCCGATCGGGCCCGGCGCCTGCTCGAACGGGCCATCGCCCGCCACCCGGCCAACGCCCGTTTCTGGTTCGATCTGGGGCGACTCGAAGCGGGCGAGGGGGATCACGGGGCCGCCCTGCGGGCTCTCGAACGGGCGCTCGAACTCTCCCCGACCTACACTCGGGCACGCCGCGCCCTCGTCGACCTGGGCGGGACGCCCCCGCCCCCCCCGCCCCAGGG
>JALWOP010000402.1 GCA_027083445.1 Planctomycetota bacterium
GGGGTGCGAGGGGGGCCCCAGGCCCAGCGCGCCTTCCTCTCCCGTGTCCGCGCCCGTCCGCTCCAGGCCTGGGAGCGGATGCTCGAGGATGTCGGGGAGCTCGAGCGCAAGACCCGCAGCGGGGCACGGGTCGATGCCAATGACCTGGCGCGCCTCTCCCTGCGCTGGGCACGTCGCGCGCGGCGCTGAGGAAGCGGTTCGTGGGAGCGAACTTCCTCTAGGGCCTCGTCGAGGGTGACATCGGCAGGGGAAAGGAGCTGCCCGCCGCCCTACAATCGTCCCATGGCCCAAGGCACCGCCCCCCGCATCGCCCTTCTGCCCGAGGTCGTTCGCAATCAGATCGCAGCGGGTGAGGTGATCGAGCGTCCCGCTTCGGTCGTCAAGGAGCTGGTCGAGAACGCCCTCGACGCCGGCGCGCAGCACCTGCGCATCGACCTGGAGGAGGGCGGGGCTGCGCTGGTGCGCGTCGTCGACGACGGGGTGGGCATGGGACCGGAGGATCTCGCCCTGGCCTTCGATGCCCATGCGACCAGCAAGCTGCGCGAACCCTCCGACCTGGAGCACATCGCGAGTCTGGGGTTTCGCGGAGAGGCGCTGGCCTCGATGGGTTCGGTCGCGCGTTGTTCGATCCTGAGCCGTCCCCACGGGGCCGAGGGGGCCTACCGCATCCGTGAAGTGGGAGGTCGTCGCGACGCGCTGTGCGAGGCGGGCGGGCCCGTGGGGACGACGGTCGAGGTGCGTGACCTGTTCTTCAACGTCCCCGCCCGGCGTCGCTTCCTCAAGCGCCCTTCCACCGAGCTGGCCCGCTGCCTCGACGTGGTGCAGCGCATCGCCCTGGCCCACGAAGGGGTGGGCTTCGTCGTGACCCACGACGGCAAGCGCGTGCTCGACGTGGAGCCCGGGATGGATCTCGTCGCGCGCATCCGACGCATCTTCGGGGCCGAGCTGGCCGGGGCCCTCGAACCGGTGGAGGCCCGCGACGGCAGCACGCAGCTCTTCGGCTACGTGGCACCGCCCCGCTTTTCGCGTCGCGATACCGCGCGCCAGATGTGGTTCCTCAACGGCAGACCCCTGCGAGACAAGGTGCTCACACGCATCGTGCGTGAGGCCTATCGCGGTTTCCTCGAAGATGCCCGCCAGCCGGTCGTCTTCCTGCGGCTCGCCGTCGATCCCGCCAGCGTGGATGTCAACGTGCACCCCGCCAAGTCCGAGGTGCGTCTGCGCGAGCAGCGGCGCCTCTTCGGCTTCCTCGTGAGCGCCCTGCGCGAAGCGGTGGCCCGCACCGACATGGCGACTCCGGGGGAGCGTCTGCTTTCGATCCGTGAGCGGCGCCACGGGCGGGAGGGAGGCACTCCCCATCTTCCCGATCCCGGTCCTCTCGGTGGGACGAGGTCCCCCGAGCCCTTCCAGGTGCGCGAGGTTCCCGGTCGGGCCCTCGAGAGCTCGGGTGCTTCGGGAGCGGTAAGCGATAGGGATGAACTTCGACCCATGCCGCCGCCGCACGCAGAGGGGGAGCGGGACTCCGGTTGGGAGGCGGTCGACGACCTGCGCGGCCCCTTCCTTCAGATCGCTCGCACCTACCTCGTGCGTGCCCTCCCCGACGGTTTCGAGGTCATCGATCAGCACGCCCTGCACGAGCGCACCACCTTCGAGCTCCTGCGCCGGGAGGTGCGCGAGGGGGAGGTCGAGATCCAGGGGCTGCTCGTGCCCGAGGTGGTCGAGTGTTCCCGGGCTGGAGTCGAACTGGTGCGCGAGCATCTGGATGCCCTGCGCCGGGTCGGCATCGACCTGGCCCCCTTCGGCGAGACGGCACTCGCCGTCCAGGGGCTCCCCGCCCGCCTGCGCCATCCCGATCCGGAGGGCCTCGTCCGTGACGTGATCGAGGTGCTCGAGCGCAGTGGCAAGCCCCCTGGAGCCGAAGAGGTGATCGAGGAGGTCTTGCACCGCGCCGCCTGTCGCTCCTCGTTCATGGCCGGCGACGAACTCAGCCCCTCTTCGATCCGCGACCTGCTCGAGAGGGCGCGGTCCGTGGGTGAAACCGACCAGACCTGTCCCCACGCTCGTCCGACGCGGGTGCGCTTCACCCTGGCCGACCTGGAGAAGGCCTTCCACCGGCGCTGAGCGGCACGCGGCCGGCCGGCATTCGGCCCTACCCGTTCAGTGGGGCGGCTGGAAGGCCTCGAGGGTCAGGCTGCGCGGATTGACCGCCGAGTGGCCCACGATCAGACCGAACTCGGTCGCATCGCGGCGGTGGAAGGTGAGCGGGCGTGTGGTGGGATCGATCTCCTTCACCAGGAAGTGGCGTGGGAGCCGGTAGCCCCCCGCAAGCTCCGCATAGGTCTTGATCTCGACCAGGATGGCCCGCGTGGGCAGAATCACCCCATCCCGCTCGGCGTGCAGGATGAGGATGCGTACCTCTCCCGAGCCGGGTTCGATCCCCATGCGTCCCCGATAGACGCCGGCCCGGGCATCGCCCTCGTCCCGGTAGACGCGCAGGTCCGGACTACGCAGTTCGAGCCACTCGTAGTGGCGGGCGACCTGGGCCAGCTCCTCCGTCGGCAGGTTGCAGGGACCGGCATCGGCGAAGTCGATGCGCTTCGATGCCCCCGCTGCGCCGGGGGGTGTCTCGGTCACCGCGAGGGCGCGCAGGGAGACCACCCGCAGGCGGCTCGGCTGCACGAGGCCAAGCAGGTTCTGGGCCAGGCTGCGATACTCGCGTAGCTGCCGCAGATCCTCGGCGTAGTCCCGGCCGGCGAGCGGTTGGATCGTGTCGCCATCGATGAGCCAGGAGCCGTCCGGACCGTGGATCGAAACCAGATCCTTGCGCTGCAGGTAGAGGCGCAGGAAGGGGGAGCGTGGGTGGTCGGTCTCGAGGTAGGCGATGCCCGCGTCGAAGCGATTCGAGGCCCCGGGCCGCAGGGAGCGCACGTCGAAGGCGAGCTCGAAGGAGTGGATCGCGGGCAGGGCGTCGGCGTGGGTTGCGCCGAGCACCTTGGCCCAAAGGCGCCTGGCCGCCTCCCCCGTATCGGCGGGTAGGCGTCCGGGGGCGACCGGCTCTCCGTCGCTGGCCAGGAGCTGCCCATCGCAGTGGGCGCCCCCGATCGCGGGGGGAGCGGGGGGATCCTGGAG
>JALWOP010000403.1 GCA_027083445.1 Planctomycetota bacterium
GAACCACCCCCAATGAAGAACCACCCCCAATGAACCACCGAGGTGCACCGTGAGGTACACCTCGGCAGCATGGTTCCCCGCGCAGGCCACCGCAACAGCGGCGGGCTGGGGCGCCGCTACCAAGGCGAATCGGGTCCTGCGATCGCGGTCGGTCGGCGCCGGGGGGCGAGAGAGAGTTTGGAGATTGCACCGCCTACTTGGCGGACGCTTCCCCCTGGGGAACTTCTCGAGCCTAGGGGAATTCGCGTTTCAGTTGCATCCATTCTGTTGCGCCTGCGAGGGTCGTCTCGCAGGGCTGGAGCCGGTTCTTTTCATTCTTGGGAAGTATTCCCCGCCACCGGAATCGTGAACCCGATCCGGCCGCCACCTTCGGGGCGGTTATCCGCCGCCATGCCGCCGCCATGGGCTTCGGCGATCCTGCGCACCACCACCAGTCCCAGCCCCGCCGAGTCCGGTCGGCTGAGATTGTCCTTCAGCCCCGGGATATCCACCCGGCCGTCCGGGTCCTCGGGGAACCCTGCGCCGTCGTCTTCGACCGAAAAGCGCAGATGATCTCCTTCGTGACGCACCCTCAGGGTCACTTCGGAGGTCGCGTGGTGCAGGGCATTGCGCAGGAGATTCTCCAGGGCGCGCAGCAGTCGACGGCCATCGGCTTCGAGCAGGGGCAGGTGCGGGGCCAGGTCGAGCTCCAGGCGCTTGCCGTCGCGCTCGGCCAGGGGGCGCAGGCCCGCCAGGGCGGCTCGGGCCAGCTCACCCGGGGGCACGGGCTCGAGGACGGGCTGGTCTCCCGCCTCGAGGCGGGCGATGTCGAGCAGGTCCTCGATCAGTTGGGCGAGTCGGTTCACATCGTGCCGTGCCGCGTCGAGACTGGGTGCGCTGCCCAGCTCCTCCCCCGCGCGATCGATACAGGCGGCGAGGGCGGTCAGCGGGGTGCGCAGGTCGTGGGAGACCTGGGCGATCCAGCGACGCCGGTCCTGGTCGCGCTGGTCGAGGGCCGCGACGAGGACCCCGATCTCGTCACGCATGCGGTTGAGCGCCTCGGCGAGCTGGGCGATCTCGTCGCCGCCCTCGACGGGGAAGGGACCCGGGAGGTGGCGGGGGTCATCGATCGGGACCGAGGCCTCCTGGGCCAGGCGGGTGATGCGTGCGGTGACCAGGCGCGAGGCGAGGAAGGCGAGGGCCAGGGCGGTCAGGACGACGAAGGCGGTGGCGAGCAGGTTGACCACCCGGTTGCTCCAGGCCCGCACCGCGGGAGCGCCCGCTTCGACCAGGACCCCGGCCGAATCCCCGGGGATTCCCAGGGGGGGGCGGCCGTAGATCACCAGCCAACCCGCCAGCTCTCCCCCCTTGCGAACGTGGGCCAGGATGCGACCCAGGGTGACGTCGCCGAAGGCCCGCGCCACCGTCTCGCTCTCGGGGTGACCCAGGGGCTGGTCGAAGATGTCGCCCACCCCGAAGGGCAGGCCTTCCGAGCAGGCGAGGACCTCGCGGTCCGCCGAAAGCCAGGCATAGGTCTGGCCCCAACGGGCCAGGCTGCGCTCGATGGCCTGGGCGCGTTCGGGAGCGGGTTGCCAGGCCCCCGGACCGACGGGCCGCGCGTCGCTGAGAAGCTGCGCGGCGATGAACTGCATGTCGGAGAGGGGCAAAAGCCGCGCCTCCTCGGGATTGCTGAGCTCGACGATCTCCTGGTCCAGCCGCGGGAGGCCGAGGGTCGATAGGGCCGCGTTCCAGAGGAGCGGCAGGGCGAAGTAGCCCCCCAGGAGGACTACCGCGAGCATCAGCGCCAACCGGAAGCCGATGCGCCGCTGCCAGCGCGGGCTTCCGGCGGCGGCGCTCATCGCACCTCTTGGGGCTCGGCCATGCGGTAGCCGACCCCCCAAACCGTCTCGATGAAGTGCGGATCGCTCGAGTCATCCTCGATCTTCGCCCGCAAGCGGCGCACGTGCAGGTCGACCGTGCGGGCATCGCCGGTGAAGCCCGCCCCCCAGACCCGGTCGAGGAGTTGGTCGCGGGTCCAGGTGCGGCCGGGGTGTTGCATCAGGAACAGCAAGAGGTCGAACTCACGGGGTTTGAGGCTGATGGGGGCCTCGCCCTTACCCGCCTTGCGCGTCTCGGCGTCGACCCAAAGATCCCCGTGGCGCACCAGGCCCTGACCCACGGTACGGCCCGATCGCCGCAGGATCGAACGCACTCGCGCCACGAGTTCGGGCATGTGGAAGGGCTTGACCACGTAGTCGTCCGCTCCGGCGTCCAAGCCGCGCACCCGGCTGTCGGGGGTGTCCCGTGCGGTCAGGATCAGGATCGGGAGACCGCGACCGGCATCCCGCAGGTGGCGGACCAGGTCGAGGCCGTCCCCGTCGGGGAGGCCGAGGTCGAGCAGGAGCAGGGCGTAGTCCCGTTGGACCGCGACCAGGCCGTCCCGGTATGAGACGGCCACATCCACCTCGAAGCCGGCGCTGCGCAGGGCATCGAGCAGTTCGCGGCGGATGCGCATGTCGTCTTCGACGACGAGGATCCTGGGTTCTTTGGGCATGGGAGAGGCGCCTCCTGGCGCGCGGACATAAGTGTATCCACTCTGTCTACGGGGCTCCGAAGCCCTTGCAACCGGCTCCCTGCCGGGAGCTTGCCCGCGGAAACACCTCGGAATAGGGCTGGAAGGTGCTCGAGTGGGACTCGGGCGGTCCCGAGGGGGCGGTCCCGGCTCGATTCTGGAAACAGATTGGAAACCAACGGTCCCGGCGGCTCGCCAGACTCTCCCGCCGAGGTGAGGTGACTTTCGAGTCATCGCCGCGCGTGCCCTTCTCCCTCCTCATTCAGGGGCCTGCGCGGAAGCCCGGCGCTCAACCCGCCCAAGACGCGCCGGGCCCCTCGACCCTCCGGTACCCGCTCGCTGCCCACCCGATACCTCCTCCTCCCGGGCAGTGGGCGGGTCCGGTTCTCTACCCGGACCGCCTGGACGATCCGTGGTCCCCGCGGGGCGGGTCAGCGCCCTTTGGGGGTGAGAGGGATGGGGTCGGCGCAGGTCTTCGCCCTTGTCCGGTTGTCCTCCGGGCCTCCAGCCCCAAGAATCGCCGGCTCGTTTTCCCTCCCCCCCGAAACCGGTCCACCC
>JALWOP010000404.1 GCA_027083445.1 Planctomycetota bacterium
CTCCAGCCCCTCCCCCCCCCTCTCCCTCCCGGGCCGACCTCTTCACGCGGGCGGTGAAGCACGACCTGCACCTCTCGGCGGATGGGTTGCGCTTCGGCTACCTCCAGCCCGACTCCCATGGGGTGGATCAGCTCGTCGTGGGGACGGTGAACGATCCCAAGGCGGCACGGCCGGTCACATCGGGACCGGATGCGGTGCAGGAGTGGCGCTTCGCCTTCTCGGGGGAGCACACCCTCTTCACACGCGCGGTCGAGAGCGGCGCGGTGCACCTCTTCGTCATTCCAACCGAGGGCGGCTCGACCTTCGACGTGACCCCCGATGCGGTAGGTGAAACCTTCCTGGTCGGCCACGGTCGCCAGTGGCCCACGCATGTGGCCCTCAAGTATCAGCCCAAGGGCAAACAGCGAGGCGTCTGGCTGCTCGACTTCGTTACCAAGGAACGCCACCGCATGTGCGCCGGCGGCTTCGACCGCTATGTCTTCGATGGCAACATGTGGCCCATGGGCGCCAGCGACGACGCACGCATCGCCCGCATGCAACCGGACGGCCAGTGGGCCATCCTCGAGCGCACCGACCCCCTGACCGCCAAGGTGAGCGGAGTGATCTGTGGTGACTACGGGGGCAGCGTGCTCTTCTACGTCAGCACCCACGGATCCGATCGCTCCCGCCTCCTGGCCATCGACCTCGAAAACGGCGCGAGAACGGTCCTGGCCGAGCATCCCCGGGCCGATCTCCTGCCCTTCGGCTTCCAGGTCGATGCACGCACACACCTGCCGGTGGCGGTCGCGGCACGCTTCGGAGAGACCGAGCGGGTGCTCGTCGATCGCAAGGCTCTGGCGCGACTGTTCGAGGTCGACCATGCGGTTACCCCTCCGATCGGCGAAGAGTGGGAGCTGATCGGCCTCGATGTCGAGGGAGAGCTCGCCTTCGTCGACCAGGACGTGTCGGGCAAGCGCTGGCTCTTCTCCGCCGATCGGGGAGGGCCCCTGGCCTACTACGTCTATGACCGCGAGACCCTCGAGCTGTTCCCACTCGGCTCAGCCCTGCCGGGCAGCGCAGAGAGCCCCGCGGTCCAGATGCAGTCCTTCCCCGTCCCGGCCCGCGATGGCCTGGAGCTACCCTGCCGGCTCTACCGACCAGCCGACCACGGCGATGGGCCCCTACCGACCGTGCTCTACGTCCACGGAGGACCCTGGAGCCTGGCCGCGCGGGACGGCTGGGAAACCCGCCGCCACCTGGACCTACTCGTGGCGAGGGGCTACGCGGTGCTCGAGGTGGAGTTCCGCGGCGCGGTGGGTTACGGCCGCGCCTGGACCGATCTGGGCAACGGTGAGTGGGGTGGGCGCATGATCGACGATATCGTCGATGCCGCCCACGCAGCGGTCGAGACGGGAGTTGCGCGCGAGGATGCTCTCGGGATTCTCGGCATGTCCTATGGGGGCTACGCGGTGCTGCGAGCGATGACCCGCGAGCCGAAGCTCTTCACCTGCGGGATCGCCCTGGGCGCGATCTCCGATCTGCAAGCGTTGCAGGAGGCTCGACAGGGAGATCCCGCCTGGCGCGCCCTCTGGAATGCGCGCGTCGGGGACCCGGCGAAGGAGAAGGAGGCCGCCCGTCTACGCGCCCAATCCCCCCTGGGCAGCGCGGCCGAACTCGAGGCGCCCCTGCTGATGGCCCACGGAGCCCTCGACCTGATCGTGCCCAAGTCCCAGTCCGACCAGTTCGCGCGGGCGGCGAGCCAGGCGGGGGCACGGCTGACCTACCTCGTCTTTCAGACCGAGCCCCACGAACTTCGTCGTCCCCGTAGTTGGCGCGCCTTCTGGGCCGTGGGCGAGGCCTTTCTGCACGCCCACCTGGGCGGCGCAGCCGAGCCCCCGGGCAAGGACCTCGACCTACGAGATATGGTGGTCGCCGTAGGAGCTGAGCACATCCCGGTCCTCGTCGAGGCGGCGAAGCACTGAGGAGATGTCTAGCTCTTCGCAGCCCCCGAGTCGATCCGGAAAGAGGGCCCCGCTCAGTAGGGCTCCCAGTAGTTACCACTCAGGACGAGCATGCAGAGGAGCGTGACCGAGTCCTCGAAGTAGTCCTCGTCGCTCGCGTGGACGGCCTGGTAGGCCTGGTTGAGCCAAGCCTGCTGGTTCGGATCGCTCATCGCCGCGACGGCAAAGGTTGCGGCGAAGAGAGTCGTGAAGTAGTTCGTCCCCGAAAGGTTGCCGCCGTCGAGGGCGTACCCCGCTCGAATGAGCTGTGGGTTGCCTCCGGTATGACCCTCGATCCACGTGGTCAAGCGCTGCATGCGTTGGACCGCGGATGGATCACCGGTCAGTACGGCCTCGGTCCCGACACGCCAGGGGAAGCGCACCGCGTTGTAGGAATAGTCTCCGTCGGTCTCGGCTTCGAGGAAGAAGGGAGGGGCCGGAACGGGCGTCGTGTCGGACTGGGAAAGGGGAACGATGAAGTCGGGTTGCAACGCCGTCTGGGGACTGAAGGATGTCTCGATCGAGTCCAGAGCGGAACGACACGCAGCATAGGCGGAGGCCCAGCTCGAGTCGCCCGTCGCGGCCTCGAAAGCCCGCCAGTGATCGAACATGAAATCCGAAGTGCGAGCGGTGTACTCGTTGTAGGTCGCCCCGTTCGGGGAGACCCAGTCCCCCAAGAGCGGGAGGAACGAAGTCGGGCCGAGGGTCGACTGGCGCACACCACCCAAGACGTGCAGAGCCTCCGCGTAGTAGTTGAAGCGTCCGCCGTTGCCCCATTGCCTGGAAGCCAGGAGCAGGGCGTAGGCGATGTCCGCATCGCCGTCGAAGGCGCTGTCGTTGCCATTTCCGTCGGGGACCTCGTTGGCTGCGACATGCCAATCCATCAGACGGGGATCGATCTCACTGGGGTGATCAAGCACGAACTCATAGAGCCCATCGAAGATGGTTTGCGCCTCTGGATCGGCCCCGGCGAGGTAGACGCTGAGCAACATCCCGTAGCCCATGCCCTCCGAAACCGTGGGATCAGAGGGGTGGCGTCCCGTGCGAACGCGATAGCGGGGATGACCATCGGGCTCGCTCCCCGCCTGGGCCAGATAGCGCTGCTTCCAGGCGTCGTAGAGGGCGACGACGTCGCTGTCGAGCTGGCTCTGACCGACGTGATTGGGGAGGATGGTGCCCGGCGCATAGGTCACGTGCTGAGGGAAGGGCCGTCGGACGAGCCTGGAGGGGGGAATCTGCGTAGCCGGGAGTCCCTGAGCGCGCACCGACCCTGCGAGAAACGCGAGGGCCAGGCCCAGGAAACAGCCTTGGAATCGGAGCGTGGCCATGGCTCCAGCATACCCCTCGCCTCGGCTCTTGGAGCGGCCGGCGGGGCCGTCGATGAGCGCCGCCCGCTCCACTCCGACTCCGCGGGCCAGCCTCATCCAGGGGCCTCATCCATGCGAAGGGGAAGCCGGCGAAAGGGGGGTCAGTCGAGGGGGATGCGGAGCGAGTATTCGCGGCCGGGGTCGCCCAAGGTGGCCGTGCGCAGCCAGGTCGCCAGGTCGGCCCGGGGCTCGCCCCGAAAGATCTCCTCGCCGCCCAGCTCGATCGTCACTTCACCCTCGAGATCGAGTAGGTCGGGTGCGAGCAGAACGGCAAGGCCTTCGCCGGTACCTCCGGTGACCTTGACGGCAATGCGACGCTCGGAGGGGAAGAGCTCGGCGACCACCGTCGCATCCAACTGGGGCCTAGCCCAGTCGAGCCAGTAGAACTGCCGCTTCCACGGCAGGGACGGCTGCCAGACGAGCTTGTGCGGATAGGCGTTGCGGGCAAAACCCTCGATGCGCTCGATCAAGGATTCGGCGCCGCCTGTGGGGAAGCGATGACCCCTGCCCTTGACCTCCCAATAATCGACGTGCTCGTACCCCCCCCAACGATCCCGCGCCCTCTCGATGCGAAAGATCGCCGCCTGGTTTGCCTCGGGGGGCACGGCCGGATCGTCCGTGCTCTGAAAGACGAGCAGCGGCGTGTTGCGCAGGTTGGGGATGACTCCCCCTTGCACGCCCGTGATCCTGCCACCGGGTCCGTAGATCGGCGTGGGTGCCCCGGCGGAGGCGGCCAGGGCGGCGAAGAGGTCCGCGTGATGAGCGCCTAGAACCCATGTGCCGTAGCCCCCCATCGAGTGACCCGTGAGGTAGACATGGTCACGCGGCACATCGAAGGCGGCCGTCGCCTGATCGATGAGATGGACGATCCACTCCTCGGTGCCCCCATCGGTCCATCCCCGCTCGGTCTTCTCGAGCACTTCGGGAAAGAGTCCCAACCAACCGCGCTTTTCGAGCAGGTCCCGATATGCGGCGTGTGAACTCGAAGCGTCGCCACTCCCGATCCCCCCACCGTGCAAGCCGATCAAGAGTCCTCTGGGCTTTCGAGTCTCCCCATCGATGAAGAGTCGGCCGGCACCGGGTGTGCCGGGTTCGGTCTCGGCGCCGGTCGCGGGCAGGACCCAATACTCGCCGGGAGTGCGTGGAAGCCGTGCCCATTTCCTGCGTGCCTTGGTGATCACCCCACGCAGTCGACGTAGATCGGACTCCCGTGGCAGGGGGAGGCCCGCGAACGGCGCAAGGAGCTCGTCCAGCATCGCGCGCCCCTCGCTCGTCGTGCGATCCACGGCGATCAGTTCGGGGAGTACCCTCTCGATGTCACGCCGCCGGGGAGGGCGCGGCTCTTGGGCCGGGCGCAGGCCTACGGCGGGCCGGGTCTGCGCCCCCCCCAGGGGCGCCATGGCCAGGAACAGGAGTACGGAAAGCGAGCTTCGGGCCATATGGACAAGATAGCGCCCCGAGCGCTCCTGGCGACGACCCTCCTCGGCGCCCCCTAGCGTTCGAGCACGACGCGGGCCCGCAAGCCGTCGCCCTCCTCGAAGGTCACTCCGAGACGAGCGCGTTCGAGGGCCAGCACCTCGAGAGGCAGGACGGGTCCCTCGAGGGGTGCGCCCGGGGCCCCGTAGGTCGTCGAGATCATGCAACCCTCCTCGGGGTCGTAGCGATACCGGCCGCCTCCGGGTTCGCGCAGGTCGAGACCGAAGTGATCGTGGTGGAAGCGGACCGGATCCACCTCCGGCACGAGACGATGCCATTCGTCGAGGATCGGAAGGGCACGCCAGGCAAGCTCGTAGCGACTTGGGCGCAATTCCTCTCCCCATAGAACGCTGACGATGTCCTGGAAACCGCGTTCGAGAGTGATCCCCGCGGATTGACCGAGCCACTCCTGCTCCTCGGATGGCTGGGCGGGTGCAGCCGCGCGGTCGATCGCCGCCCGAATCAAGTCTTCGCGCAGGCTGATCACCCAGGCGTCGGGCAAGGTGACGTAATAGAGCGCCAGGGGCTGACCCAGCTCCTGGGAGAGATCCTCGGGCAGGATGGCCACGTAGCCCTGTCCCTCGTACTCACGGGTCTCGAACGAGACCAGGCCCGGAGCACTGCCCTCGATGAAGGAGCGCACCGCCGTGAGGAAGGCCGCTAGACGCAGCTCGCTCGTACTCGGGATGCGCAGAGCGATGGGCAGGCGGTAGAGATTCTCCTCCAGGTAAGCGAGCGGCTTTTCCTCCTTTGCGGCTTGCTCCCAGAACTCGGGATCCTGCTCCAGCCAAAGCGTTACCTCGCTACCGGTCCAGGCCAGGGGATCGGCCATGCGCCTCAGAATCCCGTTCCGGAGGAAGTTGCCCACCTGACGGTAGAGCGTCGATTCGGTGCTGAGCGCAAAGGCGAAGTGGGCCAAGGCCCCCTCGTGCAGATCTCCCGCGGCGGGATCCAGGTGCGCACCCTGGGTCAGCTCGATCAGGTCGCGGTAGTCACTGCGCACCGCCAGGGGACGGATCGACAGATCCGCCTCCAAGCGGCTGTCCTGGAGCCGCAACCGGATCGCGAGGGGGTCGAAGACCTCCCTCCAGCGCCGCTCGTAGCGGGCACGAAAGTCCTCGTAGCCCGACCTCTCCTGGTCGGTGACCGTTTCCAGATCGAGCTCGGAGATCGGTGTCAGAAACTCGAAGGTGCCGTAGCCGCCGCGCGGCGCATCGATCTCCGCCAAGGCTTCCGCGGAGTCGCCGCGCTCGATCGCCGCGGCGAGGCGTGCGGCCAGCTCCTCGGCCATGTGCGCCGCAGCCCGCGTCCGCCGAGAGGCTCCGATGCGCCAGCGGGGGGAGGCCAGGCGGCGAATGGTCGCGTCGGTGACGACGATCAGGGCATCCTCGGAATCACCCAGGGGATAGCGATCCCGGAACCAGCGGTATTCCGGTGCCTCTGCCAGGGCAGGTTCCCGGCCGGCGGAGACCGCCGTGATGCGTTCGAGCTGGACCTTGGAGTTGGTGACGAGGAGCACATCTCCTAGACGAGCCATGAAACTGCACAGAGCGCGGCTGGGGGTGCGCACCCCCTCGTAGTCGACCCCACCGATGCGCCCGCCCACCGTCTCGGCATCGGCATGGGCCAGAGCGGCCGCAGCCTGGCGCGAGCGGATGGCGGCTGCGAGCTCATCCGGATGGGGCGAGCTGAAGAGCAAGGCGACGTCCGTTCCCGTGCGGAAATAGGGATCACCACCAGTGAGCGCGACACGCTCCACGAGACCCGTGCCGAAAAGCCGCGTCACCTCGTCGAGGGGCAGAGCGAGCTGCCGCTCGTAACGCTCCTCGCTATGAACGTCCTCCGAACTGCCCTCCAGGACTTGGAGCAGCGGGGCTCCGTCCCGGCGCGCCTCGTCGCAAAGACGCACCAGGCTGTCGAAGCTCTGGAAGAACACCGCGTGCTGATCGACGGGAAGAAAGGCGGAGAGGGGATCCAGATTCGGGTGCTTGCCCTCCAGGAGGGGTTCCCAGTTGATCTCGGGCACTTCGATCCCGGCGATCGAGGCAAGGGCGACGCTGCCCACCTCCCCCCCCACCGGACCGATCGCATCGTCGAGAGCTAGATTCTCGCTCAGGGCACGCCCTCCGCTGAACAGTTCGAAAGTCTCCTCGAACCCGTTTGGCCGCCCCCCCTCGAAGCGCGGATGCTCGTCCATCTCGGGCAGGTCGATCCCAAGGGCCCCCAGGGCCTTGGCGGTCGCCTCCTTTTGGTGGCGGAACCAGGCCCCCCCCGGCAGTCCCATGGCCTGGCGCCAGGCATAGGCGAGGTAACGGCTGGTGAGGAAGGCCCCCTCGCTGCGATCGGCCTGGGCCGGATCGAACTCGAAGGTGTAGCGCTCCATGCGGGGCCAAGGGCCCGGTAGCCAGAGCACCCCCTGCTTGCCCGCACCGCGCACCGAGAGTTCGAGCTCGCCCAGGCGGTGGCGGACTCCATCGGGTCGCAGAATCTCAGCGGGAATGGCGAGCCATGCCTCCTCTGCCCCCTCGACGAGGGGGGTGCAGAGGACGAAATGTTGGATGTCCCAGCGCGAGAGACGCCGGTTCAGGCCCGGCACGGTCTCACCCGTCCAGTGCAGGCTGTCGAGGGGCAGGGTCGCGAACTCCTGGGCCCCCAGGACGGGGGCCAGGAACAGGATCAGGGCGGTCAGGCGGATCATGTGCGGAGTATCGATCCGCAGGGGGGAAGCTGGGCCGCTTTGGAGAGTGCGCCTCGATTAGTCTGGCTTATTGATTGGTGTGAGAGGCATCTGGCCGGCCTGGGTGGCTGCGCCGGTGGCAGCGGCGAATACCCGCCGCAGGTTCCCCCCGAGGATGGCGGCCACCTCACGTTCATCGAAGCCCCGCCGGGCGAGACCGGCCGCGAGGGCTGGATAGCAAGCGGCGTCCTCGAGCCCCTGGGGACGGTGCAGGATGCCGTCGAAATCCGAGCCGATGCCGACGTGCTCGACTCCCGCCACCTCGACCGCGTGGACGATGTGATCCAGAACGCGCTCCAGGGGGAGGGGCGGCAGAACCCGTTGCAGGTACTCCCCCTGATCGATGAAGGCCTGGGCCGGGCTGGTCGAGGAAGCCTCGATCTCCTTGAAAGCGCTTGAAGCAACGGCCTCGGCGCTGAGCGCCCGCGCCTCGGCGTCGAGAAAGGGTGTACAGAAGACGATCCCGACCACGCCCCCCTGCTCGCCCAGGGCCCGCAACTGATCGTCGCTGAGGTTGCGCGGGTGGTCGTGCAGGGCGCGGCACCCGGAGTGGCTCGCCATCACGGGTGCGCTGGAGACCTCGAGCGCATCGTAGAAGGAGCGCTCGCCCGCATGGGAGAGATCGACCAAGATCCCCAGCTCGTTCATGCGAGCGACGACCTGGCGGCCGAAGGAGGAGAGCCCGGGGGGGACCCCGGGTCCAGCCCCATCCTGGCAGGAGCGGATCCAGTCCAGGTGGTTGTTCCAAACCAGGGTCATGACGCGCACGCCCTGGGCGAAGAACTCTTGCAAGTGTTCCAGGGAACCCTCGATCGAGTGGCCGCCTTCGATACCGGCGATGGCAGCGATACGCCCCTGACGGTTGGCGGCGGCCAGGGTCTCCCCGTCCCCGGCAAAGGCGACCTGATCGGGGTGACGCTCGAGCAAAGCCTGGAACTCGGCCAGAAGGGCGCCGGTCCGCGCCCGGGCACCCCGGCCCGACCCTTCGATGAAGCGGGGATCGCACCAGGCGACGAGCACCACCGCGCCCAGCCCCCCTTCCCGTCCGCGGACCAAATCGAGGTGGCCGGGGGTGGTCCCGCCCAGGTCGTGCCCCAGATCGAGGGCCCGCTGCAGGGAGTCCACGTGGGCATCGAAGACGGAGAGAGGCTTCATGGCACCCATTCTTCCATCGCCCCCCCTGCGATGCGCCCCTGTCATCCTGACAGCCCCAGGGGGTGCCGGGGTAGGCCGCTGCCAGTGTGGCAGCCGCTCCACGGGGTCCCCGATTGGGGCACCCGGCCACAACCGTAGTGTTTGCAAGCCCTTGTGCGACAGCGTTACCCCGGGGCACGGGGTTTGCTTTTCCCTGGCAGTCCCGCGTGCCAGGCGCGTGGGAGAGCCTATGGCCCACGATCGACGCCGTATCCTGATCGCTGACGACGACTCCGAGGTTCGCCTCGGAGCCGCGGAACTGCTGAGCTCCCTGGGGCTGGTGGTCCAGGCCGGCGATGGGGAGGAAGCCCTGGAGCTGATCCGCGGCACCGACACCCTGCACCTGGCCCTGCTCGACATGCACATGCCCCGCCGGGGTGGCTACGAGGTCTTCGACGTGCTGCGCACCGAATACCCACAGCTTCCCTGCATCCTGTGGTCGGGCGACGCGAACGACGACCTGGAGAAGCACCTCTTGAGCGCGGGGGCCGAAGCCTTCCTGCACAAGCCGGTCTCTCCCGACGAGCTACGCGGCGCCGTGCGCCGGGCACTCACCGAACGTTGGGGAGGGATCTGACCCCCCCGACATACCCAGCAACATCATCACCCGCGACATGATCCGCCGATCGCTCGGCGGTTTCCCCAATTCCCCTCTTAGCTGAAGACAACACACCTCAATGGCCACCAAGACCAAAGCCAAGAAAGTCGCCGTTCGTCCCCTCGCGGACCGCGTCCTCATCCAGCGCGTCGAGGCGGAAGAGAAGACCGCCGGCGGCATCCTGCTGCCCGAGTCCGCCAAGGAGAAGCCCAAGGAGGGCATCATCATCTCGCTCGGCGAGGGTAAGACCCTCGACAACGGCGAGAAGAGCAACTTCTCCGTCTCGGTGGGCGACCGCGTCCTCTTCACGTCCTACGCCGGTACCGAAGTCAAGTACCAGGGCGAGGAGTACATCATCATGCGCGAGGACGACATCCTCGCCATCATCGGCTGACAAAAGAGGATCCGACTCCTATGACCGCCAAGCAGATCAGCTACGACAGCGCCGCGCGGGATCACATCCGCGAAGGCGTTCAGAAGCTGGCGAAGGCTGTGAAGGTGACCCTGGGCCCCCGCGGGCGCAACGTCATCATCCAGAAGGCCTTCGGCAGCCCGACCGTCACCAAGGACGGTGTGACCGTCGCCAAGGAGATCGAGCTCGAGGACGCCTACGAGAACATGGGCGCGCAGCTCGTGAAGCAGGTAGCCCAGAAGACCAACGACGCCGCGGGCGACGGCACGACCACCGCCACCGTCCTGGCCGAGGCGATCTTCCTCGAAGGCCTCAAAAACGTGACCGCCGGTGCCAACCCCGTCGCCCTCAAGCGCGGCATCGATGCCGCGGTCGACGCCTCGGTCCAGCACCTGCGCAAGCTCTCCACGCCGATCAAGGGCTCCCACGACACGGCCCAGGTGGCCGCGATCGCCGCCAACAACGATGCCGAGATCGGTGAGAAGATCGCCGAGGCGATGGAGAAGGTCGGCAAGGACGGCGTGATCACGGTCGAGGAGGGCAACTCGCTCGAGACCGAGATCGAGGTCGTCGAAGGGATGCAGTTCGACAAGGGTTACCTCTCCCCGCACTTCATCACCTCGGTGGATTCGATGGAGGCGGTCTACGAGAACTGCCTGGTCCTCGTCCACGAGAAGAAGATCTCGACCGTCAAGGACCTGATCCCCCTGCTCGAGAAGATCGCCCAGGCCGGCAAGCCGCTCCTGATCATCGCCGAGGACATCGAGGGTGAAGCGCTGACGACCCTGGTCGTGAACCGCCTGCGTGGCTCCTTCCCCTGCGTCGCCGTCAAGGCGCCGGGCTTTGGTGACCGCCGCAAGGCCATGATGCAGGACATCGCCATCCTGACCGGCGCTACCGCGGTCATGGAGGACACCGGCCAGAGCCTCGAGGGTATGACCCTGAAGGATCTTGGTCGCGCCAAGAAGGTGATCGTCTCCAAGGATACGACCACGATCATCGAGGGCGCCGGCACCAAATCCGCCATCCGCGGGCGTATCGATCAGATCCGCGCCGAAATCGAATCCACCAAGAGCGACTACGACCGCGAGAAGCTCCAGGAGCGTCTGGCCAAGTTGTCCGGCGGCGTGGCCCAGGTCAACGTCGGCGCGGCGACCGAGTCCGAGATGAAGGAGAAGAAGGCCCGCGTCGAGGATGCTCTCCACGCAACCCGCGCGGCCGTCGAAGAGGGCATCGTCCCCGGCGGCGGTACGGCCCTGCTCTCCGCCATCGAGGTGGTCGACGGCCTCAAGCTGAGCGGTGACCAGCGCGTCGGCGCTCAGATCGTGCGGCGTGCCCTCGAGGCTCCCCTGCGTCAGATCGCCCACAACTGCGGTCTCGACGGTGCGGTCGTGGTGCAGAACGTCCTGGCGGGCAAGGCCAAGAACTGGGGCTACAATGCCGCCACCGACACCTACGAGGACCTGGTCAAGGCCGGCGTCATCGACCCGACCAAGGTCGTGCGTTCGGGACTGCAGAACGCCGCCTCGGTGGCCAGCCTGCTCCTGACGACCGACGCCCTGGTCTCGGATCTGCCCGAAAAGGCGGAACCCGAGCCGGCGGGCCATCACCACCACTGAACCACCTTTCAGGAGTGCTTTCCGGCCGAGCCGCCGGCCCTGGAAGCCTCCTGCCCAAGCAGCGGGTCATCCGGATCGACCGGATGGCCCGCTCTCGTATTCCAACCGGGGTCAATCGCCCGGAGGCCGTCGCACCAGGACCGCCTCCAAGCCGTCGCGCTGCTTGACGAAACGCTCGAGGAGGGTCCAGCCCGGGGGAGGGGGCGGAAGGGTGAGCAAGAGCCCGCCCGGTTCGACCTCCTGGGGCGACCGCACGCGCTTCAGGGGCTGGCGCAGGTAACCCAGGGTGGTGAAGGCTGGCGCGTCGAAGAACAGGGCCTCACCCTCTCCCAGGTGGCCCTCGATACGAGCGGCCGACACCGGGCGCTGCACGCGATAGCCCGGGTGGATCCACTCCAGGGAGAGCCGGGTCAGGACCAGAGCGGCGACGAGCACCATCCCTGCCCGCAGGAGCAGAGTCAGACCCCCACGGCGAGCGAGATGCCGACCCGCGGCCAGGGCGAGCCAAGGCAAGGCGGGGTAGAGGTAGCGCGGCAGAGCGCGCGGAGAGAAGAGGTAGCAAAGGAAGGCCAGCGCCGCAGCCAGAAGGAGGGTGGACCGTTCGCGCAGCAGCGAGGGAAGCAGCAGGGTGAGTGGGAAGCCCGCCAAGGCGATACCGAGAACGAGCCTCCCCCGGGCCTGCAGGTAGGCACCCCAGGAAAAATCCCCTGCCCCCGAG
>JALWOP010000405.1 GCA_027083445.1 Planctomycetota bacterium
GGGTCGGCCTGGGGCGGCCCCCCCGGCTCCTGCAGGGCGGAACTGGGGCCGGCCAGGAGTGTGAGGAGCAGGAGGAGGGCCGCGCGGGCCGGAAGGCTTTGCTTGGGCATGGTGGCTGGGGCGGCGCTCGCCGCCGGGTGGAGAGGGTAGCCTCTGGGCCGGTCGGGATCCCTCTTCCCTTCACAGGCTCAGCGCCGGCCCTTCTCTTCGCTCCCCTAGGCCCTCCTCGCTCCCTTGCAACACCCCCGTATCCGACTCCATACCGACCGGCTGCCCACGGGCCCCTGGATCTTCGCTCGGCAGGTCCCCTACCAGGAGACGCCCCCCGACGGCACCCTGGTCGAAGTGGTCGACCACGCGGAGCGCTTCGTGGGTCACGGCCTCTACAACGGTTCGAGCGATATCCGTGTGCGCTTGATCTCCCGCGGCAAGCGCTCCGAACTCGACCACCCGCGCGATTTTCTCCTGCGCCGCCTGGCCGCGGCGGCGCGCCTGAGACGCAAGACCCTGCGCCTCCCCGAGGTCACCGATGCCTGGCGTGTGGCCCACGCCGAGGGGGACGACCTCTCGGGTCTCATCGTCGACCACCTCGGGGAGGCGCTGGTCTGTGAGTACCACAGCCTGGGCTTTTTTCGCCTGCGGGAGGAACTGACCTGGGCCCTGGGAGAGCTCTTTCCTGGGGCGCGCGTCCTGCACCGTGTACCCCGCTCGGCCCGGGGACGCGAAGGCTTCCAGCAGCGCGACTTGGAGGAGCTCGACCGACAGGAGAATCTCGAGGTCGAGATCCACGAGCATGGCCTGGCCTTTCCGGTCACCCCCGGCACGGGACACAAGACCGGTTGGTTCTGCGATCAGCGCGACAACCGGCGCAGGATCGCGGCCCTCGCGCGGGACCGCAGCGTGCTCGACCTGTTTTGTAACGCGGGGGGCTTCGCCCTACAGGCTGCGCGGGCCGGGGCACGCGAAGTCACCGCGGTCGATCTCGATGAGGTGGCCCTCGAGCGGGCCGAGCGGGCCCGCGACAGGGCCGGCCTGGGGCAGGTGCGCCTGCGTCATGCGGACGCCTTCGATCTCCTGCGCGAGGTCTGCCGGGCCAAGAGGAGACCCGAGCTCATCGTGCTCGACCCCCACAAGCTGGTGCGCGGCAAGGCCGGGCTCGACGAGGGGCGGCGCAAATACCTGGACCTGAACACCCTCGGCATCGAGGCCCTGGCCCCGGGGGGACTGCTCGCGACCTTCTCCTGTTCGGGAGCCCTCGACCTACCCACCTTCCTGGGAACCGTCTTCCAAGCGGCCAGGAGGGCGGAGCGCGGGGTACGCCTGCTCGAGGTTCTGGGGGCCGCTCCAGACCATCCCCAGCGCCCCGCCTTTTCCCGCTCGCGCTACCTCAAGGGAGCGATCCTCGCGGTGGATTGAATCGGCGAGCCCGGCTCGGCAGAATAGGAGCTTCGCGCCTCCGTTGCGGGCCCCTGCGGTCCGGCGGAGGCGCGCCCGTGCCCGCGGAATTGCGCCGTCCCGGGCAGGGGACACCATCGGCAGGGACCTCCGTCCCGGAGCACTCCGGCGCGCCTTTGGAAGCAAGCATGAGCCTCCCCATCCTCGTCACCCAGGAGAAGTGGCAAGCCCTCAAGGACCAGTGGCAAGCGCGGATGGAGAGCCCCGAGGTGGTCCCCGAGGTGGTCAAGGCCCTCGAGCTGCTCGGGGCCAAAAAGCGCCTCTCCCAATGCCTCGGCCTGGCCCACGATCACGCCGAGATGCTCGAGGCGGCCGGGCGCCCCGGTGATGCGGCCCAGGTGCTCGGCGCCGCCCTGGTCGCGGGCGGGAACCCCGGTGAGCTGGCCCCCTCGGTCCTGCGTCTGGCCCAGGAAGCTTGGAGCGGCGAGAGCTGGTTTCCCCCCTACTCCGAACTGGCCGGCTTGGTGGAGGGAGCTTCGGATATACGTGGACCCTGGAAGATCTTCCGCAAGCTGATCAGCTTCCAACCGGGGAGCCTGGTCTACCACCCCGGCGGCTGGGGTGCGGGCGAGATCCTTTCGGTCGATCCCGCCGAGGCCAAGCTCGAGGTCAAGTTCCACACCGGCCGCAAGGACATCTTCCCCATGCACGCGGCGGTCGAGATCTTCGAACCCCTCCCCGAGCACGACCTGCGCGCCCAGCTCTACCGGGATCCGGAGGGGCTCAAGGCCCACGCCAAGAAGGAGCCCCTGGAGGTCCTGCGTTCGATCCTCGTCACCCACAGCGGCAAGGCGACCACCGCGGCGATTCGCAACGCGATGATGTCGATCGGAATCGAAGGTAGCGCTTGGTCCGCCTGGTGGCGCAAGGCGCGCAAGCTGGCCGAGTCCTCGCAGTGGTTCGAAGTCCACGGCACCCCGCAGAAATCGGTCGTGCGCCTGCTCCTCGAGGCCAAGGATCCCGCCGCCGCCCTCGAGCGGCAGCTCACCATGGCCACCAGCCTGGCGGAGGTGCACGCCAAGGTGCGCGAACTCTTCATCGGCTCCAAGGCGGAGCCCGCCCTGGTCGAGGTCGGCCTCTCCAAGCTGGGGGAGCGCGCGGCCAGCGAGAGCGAGCCCCTGGCGGAGCGGCTGGCGGCCTGGCTCTTGATCCGCGAGGTGACCGGGGAGACCCCCGAAGGGGTGAGCAGCGCCCTGGAGGAGGTGCTCGCCGCGCCTGCACCCCCCGACCCCTCCACCGCCCCCGCCCTCTGGAAGGTCTTCCAGGACCTGCCCAGCATCAAGGACCAGGAGCGCGCGGTCGACCTCCTGCCCGAGCTTCTCGGCGAGGGCTGGCTCGATGCGGCCCAGGAGGCCCTGCCCCACTGCGCCCCCGGTCAGGTGCGTCCCCTGGTCGATCACCTGGTCCGAGCCGAGCGCCAGGAGGAGCTCTTGCGGCACTACGCCGGCCTGCTCGCTCGACCCCGACGCGCCCCCTCGCTCCTGGTGACCCTGGCCTCGATGTTCGAACAGGGCGAGGTGATGGAGGGCTTCCCCACTCCCGCCCAGCGGGCGATGGCCCTCCTCAACCTGGCTGCTTTCCTGCGGGACGAACGCCGGGGCAATCCCCACCTGACCCGGGTCTCCGCGCGGCTGACCGAACTCTTCTGCAAGGGGGATCCGCCCCTTCTGGCGCGGCTTTTGGCCGACGCCGATGTCGGGGCCCTGCGCAGCGCCAACGTGACCGTGCAGCGGGGCGCGGATCCGGAGATCGAACACCTGATCACCGAGATCTCCCTGGGATTCGACCGCCAGTTCTTCGCCGGGCAGAGCGGCCCCTTCTGGGAGACCGACGCCATCTGGACCACCAAGCGCGGGCTGGAGAAGCGCTCCTTGGAACTGAAGGAGCTGCGGGAGGTCAAGATCCCCGCCAACCAGGATGCCATCGGTCGCGCCGCCGCCTTCGGCGATCTGTCGGAGAACTCGGAGTGGGAGGCGGCGATGGAGGAGCAGCGCAACCTCACCAGCCGCGCCATGGCCATCGAGGAGGAGCTGCGCCGCGCCGACCTGATCGAAGAGGCCGCCCTGCCCGAAAACATGGTCTGCCCCGGCACCCGGGTCATCTATCGGGAAAAGGAGAGCGGGAAGGAGCACGCGATCGTCATCCTGGGCCCCTGGGACGATGAGAGCTTCCAGGGCACCCAGGTCGTCTCCTACCGGGCCCCCCTGGCTGCGGGCCTGCTCGGTCTCGAGCCGGGCGCCGAGGCGGAGTTGGACCTGCCCTCGGGGCGCCTGGAGATCGAGCTGGTGGCGGTCGAGACCCTGCAACTCGAGTAGGCGCGGAAGGAGCACCCCGGCGGAGGAGAGGGGGGCGAGAGGGGAAAAGCTCCGGATTGGCCCCGCCCGGATTGGCCCAGCGCTGGATTAACACTCAATCATGATGTAGTGTATGAGATCCCAGGATGATCCAGTCCGGCCCCCTCTTTCCCACCCTGCTCAAGGCCCTCGGCGACCCCACGCGCCTGCGGGTCCTGGGGCTGCTCGAGCTCGAGGAGTTGTCGGTCGGTGATCTGGCGCGCTGCCTGGGGATGGCCCAGAGCCGGGTCTCCAACCATCTGCGAGTCCTGCGTGAGGCGGGCCTGCTCATCGAGCGCCACGAGGGCACCAGCACCTACCTGCGCTCCGCCCTCCAGGGGGAGAGGGGGGCTGACGCCTATGCCGTGCGCGTCTGGAGCGGCTTGCGGGAGGGGCTGGCCACCCTGCCCGAGGCCCAGGCGGATCGGGTGCGACTTGCGGATCTGTGCGCCCGGCGCAGGGCCGAAAGCAGCCTCTTCTTCGACCGCCTGGCCGGTGCCTGGGACGAGATCGGGGCCCACTTTTCGAGCGGACAGGCCCGCGAGCGGGCTGCGGCCTGCCTCCTTCCCCCGGGCCTGGTCCTCGCCGATCTGGGCTGCGGTACGGGCTACTTCGGCCGCAGCCTCCTCGGCTTGGCGGGACACCTGATCCTCGTCGACCAGAGCCAGGGCATGCTCGACCGGGCCGCGGAGCGACTCTCGAGCGCCCGCGGAGGGACGCGCCTCGACCTGCGACGCGGAGAACTCGATCGCCTGCCGATCCTGGACGACGAACTCGACGGAGCGGTGGCGGGACTGGTCCTGCACCACCTGGAGAGTCCGGGGGAGGCCCTGGCGGAGATGCGCCGAACCGTCCGTCCGGGTGGCTGTGCCGTCGTGGTCGAGTTGGCTCCCCACCGGGAAACCTGGTGCCGCGAGGCGCTGGGAGATCGCCACCTGGGCCTCGAGCCCCGGGATGTGACCGCCGCCTTCCGGCGGGCGGGTTTCGAAGAGATTCGACTCGAGGAACTCGAGGACCGCTACCGGCCGCGCCCCCCCGGGGGCGGCGAACCGGCCGACCTTGCTTTGTACACCGTTCGCGGGCGCGTACCTTACCTACGCCCCTCTGTCCCCCGATCCCACCCATCGACATGACCACTACCACCACGAGCGACTTCAAGGTCGCCGACCTCTCCCTGGCCGCTTTCGGTCGTCAAGAGATTCGCCTGGCCGAGGACGAGATGCCGGGCCTGATGGCCCTGCGCACCGAGTACGAGGGCAAAAAACCCCTGGCCGGAGCTCGCATCTCCGGCTCCCTGCACATGACGATCCAGACCGCGGTCTTGATCGAGACCCTGGTCGAGTTGGGGGCCGAAGTGCGCTGGGCCTCGTGCAATATCTTCTCGACCCAGGACCACGCGGCGGCGGCGGTGGTGGTCGGTCCCGAGGGCACCCCCGAGGCCCCCAAGGGCGTGCCCTGTTTCGCCTGGAAGGGCGAGACCCTGGAGGAGTACTGGTGGTGCACCGAGCAGATGCTCACCTGGCCCGACGGCAAGGGCCCCAACATGATCCTCGACGACGGTGGCGACGCCACCCTGCTGGTGCACAAGGGGGTCGAGTTCGAGGCTGCCGGCGCGGTTCCCGAGGCGAAGGCCACCGACCCCGAAGAGTGGCGCTACATCCTGGCCACCCTCGAGGCCTCCCTCGCCAAGTCCAAGGACAAGTGGACGCGCATCGCCGCGGAGATTCGCGGCGTCTCCGAAGAGACCACCACCGGAGTCCACCGTCTCTACCAGATGGTCGAGCGTGGCGAGCTGCTCTTCCCGGCCATGAACGTCAACGACGCCGTGACCAAGTCCAAGTTCGACAACCTCTACGGCTGTCGTCACAGCCTGGTCGACGGCATTTCGCGTGCAACCGATGTGATGCTGGCCGGCAAGGTGGCGGTCGTCTGCGGCTACGGCGATGTCGGCAAGGGCTGCGCCCAGTCCCTGCGCGGCCAGGGCGCCCGGGTGATCGTGACCGAGATCGATCCGATCTGTGCCTTGCAGGCCTGCATGGAGGGCTACGAGGTACGTCGCCTCGACAGCGTGGTCGACAAGGCCGACCTCTTCATCACCACCACCGGCAACAAGGACATCATCACCGTCGACCACATGCACCGCATGAAGCACGGCGCCATCGTCGGCAACATCGGCCACTTCGACAACGAGATCGACATGGCGGGGCTGGCAGCGGTCGAGGGGATCGAGAAGGAGAACCTCAAGAACCCCGCCGAGCACGGCAACCAGGTCGATCTTTGGCGCTTCCCCGATGGCCACCAGATCATCGTTCTGGCCGAGGGTCGTCTGCTCAACCTCGGCTGCGCCACCGGTCACCCCAGCTTCGTGATGTCGAACTCCTTCACCAACCAGGTGATGGCGCAGATCGAACTCTTCCAGAACGCCTCCCTCTACGAACGCAAGGTCTACACCCTGCCCAAGCACCTGGACGAGCGCGTCGCGCGTCTCCACCTGGGCAAGCTGGGCGCCGAACTGACCGAACTCACCCCTGAACAGGCCGAGTACATCGGCGTTCCCGTCGAGGGCCCCTACAAGCCGGACCACTACCGGTACTAGACGCGCGCTGCCGGGGGAGCCACGGCTTCCCCCCGCGAAACCCGTAGGCCCCCGCCCCTGCCAGGACCCCATCCGGGAAGGATGCTCCGGGAAGCGGCGGGGGCACGCGTTTCCGGCGGCCGGCCCTCACTCGCCCAGGGACCAGGGCAACGGACCGTCGTAGCCTTCGGGGCGCCGGCTGCTCCAGGTGAGGATCGGGGGCAGGGGCAGCGCGGCCTCCGGCAGGGGAATCTCCAGCCGACCGTCGTCTCCGACCGGGGCGGTCAGGCCGAGCAGCACCCCACCCGGGCCCCCGGGGGTCGGCCGGGCTGAGCCCTCGGGCAGGGCCATGAGGTAGCCACGCTGGCCCGGAGGAGCCGCTTCGAGGAGGAGACTCCCCTCGCCGCGTCGGATGCGGGTCCCCCCCTCCCGCAGCCGATCGATCGCCAGGAAGCGCCGGATGATCTCATCGGTCAGGGGATAGTCGGGGGAGGCCGGATTTCCTTGCCAGCGGGTGATGCCCCGGGAGTCGACCAGCAGTGCGTGGGGCAGGCCGAGTAGATGCAGCGCCTCGATCACGGTCCGTTTCCCGTCGAGGGCGTTGGCATAGGTCAGGTCGGTACGCTTGTGCAGGAAGTCGAGCGCGCGATTCGCCCAGGGGTGTTTGGCCGAGCGGGGCCAAGCGTTGGGTGCCTGTTCCGAAACGGCGAGGACGGTCAAGGCCGGAGCGAAGCGCTCGTGGATCTTCTGGATGTGCGGCAGTTCGGGCAGGCAGGTGGCGGCGACCGTGCTCCACAGGAAGAGCAGGTAGGGATGCGCGCGAATCTCGACCGGCTCGCTCACCCAGTGGGTCACCCCGGTCATCGGGGCGGGCTTGCCGCGGACATCCCGCGCGGCCCGCACCGGCCCCACCTCGATGCTCGGCCAGCCCCCTGCGCCGATCACCAGCGGAGTCGGCTTCTTGCGTGGATCGATCCAGTGGCGGGGGATCAGCTCCAGGGGCCGCATCTCCCCCTGCCAGGGTTCTGCCAGGGCCGCCCGAATGGCAGCGTCGAGGATGGCTGGATCCCGCTTCAGCCCCGCGATGCGCACGCGCCCATCTCGCCCGACCAGATGGTAGACCGGCAGCTTGCGCGCGCCGACCGCCCGCCCGAGAGCGCCGCTGACGTCCGCTGCCACCAGGTAGGGAATGCCCCGGCGGATGACGAAGGAGGGGAACTGGTACGCGTCGCGCTTGGCGTGGATTCCAAGCACGACTAGCCCCTGATCGCGATAGCGCTCGTAGAGGTCGACCAGGGAGGGAATGTCGCGCACGGCCGGCTTGCGGGAGGTGGCGAGGAACTCGACCAGCACGACGCGCCCCTCCAGATCCTTCCAATCGAAAGGCCCGCCATTGGTCCAGCCGTCCAGCACCTGCAGGGAGGGCAGGGGCCTGCCCTCCAGGCCGTCCCAGACCGCTGTGGGTGAGCCGTCGCCGCGCTCCCGCCAAGCGGCTGGGTCGTCCCCCGGGCCAGGCTGGGGCGCGGCGAAGGCCGCCAGGGGAAGGGCGACGAGAAGCGAGAAGATTCGTAGGGCGAACATCGCCAGCGCATCGTACAGCCTCTGCGGCCCAGCCGATTTGCCTTCAAGGCCCCCTCCCCCTCCGGGCCGATGAGAAAGATGCCCATGGTCCCCATCCTCCAGCCCGGCCACCTTGCCCCCGCCTTCCGCTTGAAGAGTCACCAGAGCGGCGGGTGGCTGTCGCTGAATGAGGCGTTGGAACGGGGCAAGGTCCTGCTCGTCTTCTACCCGGGGGATTTTGCCCCCACCTGAAACCTGGAGTTCCCCGGCCTCAGCGCCCTCGCGGCGGGTTTCGAGGCCGCCGACACCCAGGTCCTGGGCGTCTCCGTCGATTCGATCCCCTGCCACCAGGCCTGGGCACGGGGCATGGGGGGAGTGCGCTTCCCGCTCCTGGCGGACTTCCACCCCCGCGGCCGAGTCGCCCGTGACTACGGGGTCTGGATCGAGGAGGAGGGCGTGGCGGATCGGGGCACTTTCCTCATCGGATGTGACGGGCGCATCCTCTGGTCGCAGCTCTACGCCTGCGGCTATCGCATCCCCCGGCAATTGCTGCGCATCGCTCAGAGCTTCGCCGAGGCGGCCTGAGCTCCCGCGAGGTCTTTGGGGCCCGGGCTGAGTGCCAGTTCCATCAGCACCCGAGCACGCGACTCCGGGTCGACATCGGGGCGCAGCCGCGCCAGGGCGACGGACCACTCGAGCAGGGCGCGTACGCGCGGGTGCCACCCGAACAGGTGCAAGCGGGAGTAGGTCAGCCAGTCGCCGGGGATGGAGCCCTCGCGCTGGCTCATATGGTGGATCTCGCGCCACATCGCCTGCAGGGCGCGCACCTCGGCCAGGCTCCTGTGCCGCCCGAGCTCGCAGATGACCTGCACACCGGGAAGTGCGAGGACGCCGTCGGGGGTGATGAAGCTCTGCACGTACCAGCCCAGTACCCCGCGCAGGTGGGCGATGGCGGGCAGGGGGCTGGTGGGGATCGGTGTGAGCTCGAATTCGCCGACTTGGGAAAGGAACTCGGTGCAGGAGAGCTCTGGGCGCTTGGGGTCGTGGTAGCAGTCGAAGGGGATGCGCTCGGCGGCCAGCTTTCGCGCACGCTCGAGGCGCCGAGCGCCGTCCCCGGGGGGACGCACGACCAGGGCGTGGTGATAGCGGGCGAGGTACTCGGCCAGGGGGGTGGCCTGGGTGTGTCCGACGAAACGCGAGGCGAAGTCACGGGTGAAGGCGAAGATGCGCACCACGGGCCAGCTCTCGTAGACCAGGGGCCCCGCCGGGGTGAACTCGAGCACTCCCGAGTGGTCGAACCAGGTCGGGCTTGCGAGTCCGATGGTGCTGGAGAGGCTCTGGGCCTGGTAGTTCTTGACCAGGATCAGGTCCCCGTCCCGTGCATCGTGCAGGAGCTTGTCGCCATCGAGGGAGCGCCACTGCTCCTCGAGCCAGGGGCCGGGGGTGAGCTGGGTGTCGAAGCGCTCTCGAACCGCCCGATCGAAGGCGTCCCGGTCGAAGGGGGGCGTGTGGTCCGCGCGCAACTCGACGACCACCTCATAGGGAACGATCCAGCCCACCGGGGCGCCGCAGCCCGCGAGGGCGGCGGTCAAGCAGAGCATGGTGAATCGAGCACCCATCCTGGAAAGTTAGCAAGTCCGCCCGGCCCACCGCTCGTGCTTACCCCAAGTGAACCCGGGCGGCTGCGGATTCCCGGTCGGGGTTGGAGCGTAGCCTTGGGTCGATGACCCCCCCACCGGCCGCCTCGCTCCACGCCAAAGACCTCGCGACGGGAGCCAGCTGGGTCGAGCTACCCCAGGCCCTCCCCTTACGAAGACCCGGCGATCACGCCGAGTCCTGCCGGAAGCTCGATCAGCTCGACTCGGCCGAGCGACTGGAGGATCTCCGGATCCCCCCGGGGAATCGGCGGGGTCAGCACAGTATCCGCATCAATCAGCAGTACCGGATCTGCTTCCGTTGGTCCGATGCGGGCCCGCTGGATGTTCAGATCGTCGACTGTCACTGAGTAAGGAGTTCACCATGGTTCGAGTCCCTAGCAACCGGCAACCGACCCACCCGGGCGAGATGCTGCTGGAGGAATTCCTGGAGCCGATGGGGCTCTCGCAGCGGGCTCTGGCCGAGGAAATCCGTGTCCCGTACCAGCGCATCAACGAGCTCATCAACCGTCGTCGCGGGGTCACGCCCAGCACGGCCCTTCGGTTGGCGAAGTTCTTTGGGAACACTGCTGGGTTCTGGATGAACCTTTAGCTGCGATGGGATCTCTTCCACGCCAAGGCTGCTGAGGCCGATGTTCTCCGCCAGATCCGGCGCAGGAAACCCACGGGTTGACGTAGGTCAGCCTTCCAACAAGGCGATGCAGCGGCCGCCCCTTCGGCCGCCGCTGATCGCCAGGACGATGTCCCGTGTGCGAAGAGGGTCGCCTGCTCATCGTGGCCGAACTCACGGCCGTGGATCTCCTCCGCATCGGCCTCCGACCGCGGGCTGCTCCTTGACAGAACGGCCGTGCGAGCCGATCCTCTGAATCCCTTGGACTTCCTGACCCGCGATGGCTTGCATCCCTACTCGCTCTCCCGCAAACGGGCTTTGTCCCTCTCACAGGGGCCTCTGCCTTCCAATCCCCATAGCTCCACCGTCCCTGCCGGAGCGACTCAGTCCAACTGATCCTATCCATCACGTCCGGGTGGAAAGCCGCAGCGCAACGAACGGCGTCGGCCCGGACACGACGGATAGAATCCTCTTCGTTAACGGACAGTAAGGAACGAACCTAACAGCGATGGACGACCCGGTGCCTGATGCGATCCTGATCGCAGGGGCGAACGGAGCAGGAAAGACGACATTCGCTCGCCAGATTCTGCGGTTGCAGTACCCGCAGGCCGAGTTCATCAACGCAGACGAGATCCAGCGAGAGGGTTACCAGTTTGCCCACCCGGTCGCGGCCGGTCGTGAGTTGCTTCGTAGGATGACCGACCTCGAACGCCGACGCGCGAGCTTCGCCGTCGAGACCACGCTCTCGTCCGCGATGTACGTGTCGCGCCTCCAGAACTGGGCTGCGCTCGGTTACCGAACGACACTCCACTTCATAGAACTGCCCTCGGCCGACCTTGCTGTGCGTCGGGTTGCCATGCGTGTGGCGGCGGGAGGCCATTCCGTCCCGGAGGCAGACATCAGGAGACGGTTCGACCGCGGCCTCCGGCTGTTCGGGGCGCTCTACAAAGCGCTGCCAAGCAGGTGGTACCATTGGTTCAGCGACGACGGAGGACTACGACTTGTCGATCAAGATGAGAACTGACAAAGACGACGGCGAACTCCAGCTCCTGCTCGAGGCTGCTCGGCGAGCGACCTGGGATGCCCTTCACGGACCGATGCACCTCCGATCCGGCCGCTTTCGTCAGCGGCGCGAAGACGGAGAAGAAGAGGCGCGTGGAAACGACCGGTCGGCCGCCCAACAAGCCGATGCAGACGGACGGCCACTTCGCGGCCGCCGCTGATCGGCCAGACGTTGGGCAGGAGGCCATGGTAATCGAGTTCGTGGTTCCGGGGATCCGTGCCGTGACCATCGGGCGATCCGGTAGCCGCCAGACGCTCCGGGTCACATCCGAGACACACGGCATCGTGATCTGGATGTACGTAACTGTCGCGTGACCCCCACGCTGAGAGGGGCTTGACTCGGGCCCGTCGGGGCCGACCGGGAATGTCAGATGAACCGTGTATCCGGCTGAGCCACCTGGGTCACGCGCGCACCTTCCTCCTCGCTTGGTGGCAGGCGCGCACGCTGCCTTCCTCGCGCCCCTGCTGGATGACCTGAGCAGTGCGTCCGTGGGCCCAGGCGATTGGCCGCCAGGCGGGCCGTGGACCCCAGCCGAAGGACTCCGCGCCCGATCCCAAGCTCCCGTTCCTCTCGCGAGATCGACGGCAAGGGCCGCACCCCTCGCGAGCTTCCTGCCGGCCGCGAGTCGTCCATTTCCTCCTGACTCCGACTCCCACCTGTCTCTCGGAACCCGCTCCGCTCTCCCCGAAAGATCCCCCGCGAGCACGAAACCGGCCCCGACCCGAAGCAGTCGCTCCCTCTGCCGTGGGTCACCCCACGCCCCGCCCCCGGCGCCGAAT
>JALWOP010000406.1 GCA_027083445.1 Planctomycetota bacterium
ACGGCCTCCGTGGCCCCAGGCAGCCGAGCACCCCTGACCCCCCTAACCCAACCAAGACCTCGACTCGCGTGCCCTACGGCATAACGAAAACCCCGGCTCAACTGGCGCCACTTGGTGACCCACCTCTACCTGATCACCTACATCAAGGGATCGAAATACTCCGAAGAAACGTTCGGCGACTATATTGCACCCCTCGGCGATGTGGACGGCGATGGATTCACCGATTTCGCTACGGGATGGAGGTCTGAAGGAGAGCTTTGGATCGTCGGTGGTCCTGACGGGCACTTGATACGTGTCCACGACTTTCAGGCGGAAGCCGACATGTCCGTCTCGAATCTGGGCGACGTCGACGGGGACGGATTCAACGACTACGTCGTGGGTGCACCCTCCATCTATGGAGTATTCGTCTTCTCCGGCAAGACCGGAGGTGAACTCTATCACATCGATCCACCGGACCAGGGTTTCTGGGCTTTCATGGGGCGCGGTGTAGCCGGGATGGGCGATCTCGACGGGGACGGGATCGGTGATTTTGCCGCCAGCGGCGTCTTCCACTACTTCTGTAGCGGTGTACCGGGCAACCCGGAGCGCAGCGGTTGGATCCGCTTCTTTTCCGGCAAGGATGGCCACTTCCTGAAGCAGTTGATTCTCGGTCCGGTCTCTCACGAGAAATCCCCGGCCGGTTGTCCGTTCTGGTGGCTGGATGGTGGCCAGGATGTCAACGGGGACGGCGTTGGCGACCTTCTGACTCGTGGATGGAGGACTTTCGAGGTCTATTACCCCGAAATCAATCTAAACGCGAAGGGAAACACGGCGGTCTTCTCCGGTCGTACCGGCACGATGCTCTGGCGCGAGTACCCCGGTTGGCAGGGTGCCTTGATGGGGGACATGGATGGGGACGGCATATCGGAGTGGGCGCACGGGAATGATCACTACTTCCGAGCCGGGGGATTGCTCGCCGGTCGCGTGCGCATCTTCAAGGGTTTTGCCGGGGACGGGGAGCGCATCTGTTGGTCGGCGCCCAACTCCACCGGCAAGGCGGCCAGTCTCGAGCTCGACGGTCCCATCAGCGTCGGCAACAACGATCTCAACATCAGCATCGAAGACGGCGTCCCCGGGGAGCCGGCCTTCTTCTTCTATGGACCTAATGAGGTGCAGCGCCCCATGGGCAGCGGCGTGCTCTGTGTCTCGGGCGGCATCCACGGACTGATCCCGATCGGCGACCCGGTGCAGCTCGACGAGAACGGCTACGGCACGGTCGCGGTCGACATGACCGAGGGCCAACTGGCCCACGGCCCCGCTCCCTGGAAAGCGGGCCTGACCCGCATCGTCCAGGCCTGGTACAGCGACCCCGCCAGCCCTGCCGGCTTCGGCCTGACCGACGCCTACCGCATCACCTTCGTGCCCTAGCCACCCAGGGAGGTACTCTCTCTCGACCTAGCCCTGCGCCCCTTCAAAGGCGGCGCAGAGCGCTGCTCCAAGCAGGACAGCCCGCATAGCCACTACCCTCGGCAAGCACCGAATCCTCGCCCCTCTCCGAGATCTCCTGCTATCGTGGAACTCTCTCGTACGTTCGCTGGCTTCCAAGTGTTGCAGTTTGATCCCAGGCAAGTGCTGGGAGGGAACGTCTTGGTGGATTGGGGCCTGGTCCAAACGCCGGGCGCCTGTCAGGGGGTGGCCCTTACGACCTTGGATTCGGGCGAGAAGAAGTTGCTCGTCACCGACTTGAACGGCGGGATCCGGATGTACGGTAAGTGAGGTAGATGGAAATGTGGACAGCGGTACTGAAAAGAAGTGTGCCTGTTGCGGCACTTGCGATGTTCTCGACCTTGGCTTTCCCCCAGGAGCAACTGATGGAGATCGCAGGCCGCGTGAGTGGGAACGCAGTGAACTCCGTGGCCCCCGTGGGGGATCTGACCGGGGACGGTACCCTGGATTTCGTCGTGGGCGCCAGGCAGCATGGTCAGTACGGCGGGTTTGTGCTGGTAGTCGATGGAGCGAGTGGGGAGATCATTCGGGAGCACACCGCTCCTGTCCATCATCAAATCGGTTGGTGGATCGTCAAGGGTATCGGGGATTTCGACGGCGACGGCATGCCGGATTACTGCACGGGTAGCCACATGAGCGGGTACCTGAACTTGGATGGTGAGGTTTGGGTCTGGAGCGGCCGATCGGGTGAGCTGCTCACCTACATCATAGGATCCAAATACTCAGAAGAGTGGTTCGGCAACTACATCGCGCCCCTCGGTGACATGGACGGCGATGGATTCGACGACTTTGCTACAGGATGGAGTACTGAAGGGGAGCTTTGGATCCTCGGCGGCCCCGACGGACACCTCATACGTAGCACCGAGTTCTGTGGGGAGGCCGACATGTCCGTGTCGAATCTGGAGGACGTTGACGGAGACGGCTTCAACGACTACGTCGTGGGTGCACCCTCCGTATATGGAGTATTCGTTTTCTCGGGCAAGACCGGCCGGGAGCTCTATCACATCGATCCCCCCGACGAGGGCTTCTGGGCCTTCATGGGACGCGGCGTGGCCGGGATGGGGGACCTCGACGGGGACGGGATCGGGGACTTTGCCGCCAGCGGCGTCTTTCACTATTTCTGTAGCGGGGACACGATCACCCCGGAACGCAGCGGCTGGGTCCGTTTCTTCTCGGGCAAGGACGGCCACTTCCTGAAGCAGTTGATTCTCGGTCCGGTCTCTCACGAGAAATCCCCGGCAGGCTGTCCCTTCTGGTGGCTGGATGGGGGCCAGGATGTCAACGGGGATGGAGTCGGAGATCTCTTGACCCGTGGGTGGAGGACCTTTGACACGTATTACCCAGATATCAATATGGCGGCGAACGGAAATACGGCGGTCTTCTCCGGTCGTACCGGCACGATGCTCTGGCGCGAGTATCCCGGCTGGCAGGGAGCCTTGATGGGGGACATGGATGGGGACGGCATCTCGGAGTGGGCGCACGGGAATGATCACTACTTCCGAGCCGGGGGATTGCTCGCCGGTCGCGTGCGCATCTTCAAGGGTTTTGCCGGGGACGGGGAGCGCATCTGTTGGTCGGCGCCCAACTCCACCG
>JALWOP010000407.1 GCA_027083445.1 Planctomycetota bacterium
GGCCCGCTCCGACGAGGATGAAGAGGCCCGCCATGGCGAGCAGCCCCTTCTTCCAGGGGGTGAGCTCGGGGCGCTCCCTGCCACCGGAGGGCGCCGCCCCCCCCCGCGACGGCTCCACAGGCGCCTGCTTGGCCGCTTCCTGGGAATCGTCTTCGGGGCGGGTGGCTTCGTCCATGGCTAGAGGTCCTTCACAGCGGCGAGTAGCTCGGTCAGCTTCGCCTTGCCGTCGCCGAAGAGCATCATCGTCGTCGGCCGGTAGAAGAGGTCGTTGTCGACCCCAGCATACCCCGGAGAGAGGGAGCGCTTGACGATGATCACCGTACGCGCTTTCTCGACGTCGAGGACGGGCATTCCGCCCAGGGGGCCGCCCGGATCGGTCTTGGCGGCGGGGTTGATCGTGTCGTTGGCGCCGACGACCAGGCAGACGTCACACTCGCCGAAGCTGGGGTTGATGTCGTCCAACTCGACCAGTTGCTCATAGGGCACGTTGGCCTCGGCGAGGAGCACGTTCATGTGACCCGGCATACGCCCCGCGACCGGGTGGATCGCGAAGCGCACGTTCGAACCGCGTCGCTCGAGCTCCTCGGCCAGCTCGCGGACGACGTGCTGGGACTGGGAGACCGCCATGCCGTAGCCGGGGACGATGATCACGTTGCGGGCGCCATCGAAGGCCAGGGCGGCCTCCTCGGCTTCGTACCCGCGCGCGGTTCGCTTCTCTCCACTACCGTCCCCGCCATCCCCGGCCTGGCCATAGGCCTTGAACATCACCTCGGTGAAGGTGCGGTTCATCGCCTTGCACATGATCCCGGTCAGGATCAGGCCCGCGGCGCCCACCAGGGCACCGGAGATGATCAGGGCGTTGTTGTCGACGACGAAACCGGTCGTCGCCGCTGCAACCCCGGAGAGGGAGTTCAAGAAGCTGATCACGACCGGCATGTCCGCACCGCCGATCGGAACGACGAAGATCACTCCCAGGATCGCCGCGACCAGGGAGATGCCGGCGATCAAAGCCACGCCCTCGCCACCGGAACGGATCAAGAGCCAGGTCAGAACCGCCGCGGCGAGGAGCAGTCCCGCCTTGACCAGGTTCAAGCCGGGGAACGAGGGGTTCCCCCGAATCGTTCCGTTCAGCTTGAGCATCGCCACCACGCTGCCGGTCAGGGTCACCCAACCGATGACGGCACTCGCACCCGCGGCCAGGATGAAGACGTTGGCCCCCAGGCGCGAGGCGGCGGGCTCCGATCCGAACAACTCCGAGAGGGCGACCAGGGCCGATCCACCCCCACCGAAGCCGTTGAAGAGGGCGACCAGTTCGGGCATGCCGGTCATCTGCACGCGGCGCGCCATGATGGCGCCGATCAGGGAGCCGAGCAGCACCCCGCAGACGATCAGCCATCCCCCGAGGATGCCGTCGTCCGCCCCAATCTTGGCCAGGGTGACGACGACGGCCAGGAACATGCCCAGGGCGCCGAGCTGGTTGCCGAAGACGGCGGTGCGCGGTGAGCTGAGCTTCTTCAGGCCGAAGATGAAGAGGGCGGCGGCTACCAGATAGCCGACCTCGGCCGCGGGATCGATCCACTGCACGCTACTTGTCCCCCTTCTTGCCCTTGAACATCTCGAGCATGCGGCCAGTCACCATGAAGCCGCCGACCACGTTGATCGTGGCCAAAACGAGCGCCAGGAACCCGAGCAGGGCGGCTACGCTGGCGTCGCCCCCCTCGAGCTTGGCGTTGGCGGCCACCAACGCCCCGACGATGGTGATGCCGGAGATGGCATTGGCACCGCTCATCAGGGGGGTGTGAAGGGTCGGCGGGACCTTGGAGATCAGCTCGAATCCGAGGAAGCAAGCCAGGGTCAGGACGGTGATCGAAGCCATGAGCGCGGCGGTCGTGGCGCTCATGGCGGCGATGAACGGGAGAGTGATCACTTGAGGGACTCCTTGACGCGGTCGTTGACGATCTCGCCCCCTTGGCAGACCAGGGATCCGACCTGGATCTCGTCCTCGGGATCGAGCTTCAGCGCGCCGTCCTCGACGAGTTCGCGCACGAAGTTGAGCAGGTTGGTGGCGTAGAGCTGGCTGGTGGTCTGCCCGACCGAGGCGGGCAGGTTGAGCGGGCCGAGGACGATGGTGCCGCTGACCTCCACCTCCTCGCCCGGGACGGTCGCGGCGCAGTTCCCGCCGCTCTCCGCGGCCATGTCGACGACGACCGAGCCCGGCTTCATGCCTTCGACCACATCGGCGGTGATGAGCAGCGGCGCCCGGCGGCCGGGGACGTTGGCCGTGGTGATGACCGCGTCGGATTCCTGAATCTTCTCGGCCATCAGCTTGGCCTGCAGGGCCTTCTGCTCGTCGGTCAGCTCGCGGGCGTAGCCCCGTTCGTCCTGCATGTCCTCGATCCCCAGATCGAACTCGACGAACTTGGCGCCCAGGCTCTCGACCTGCTCCTTGGTGTCGGCGCGGATGTCGTAGGCCTCGACCACCGCGCCCAACCGGCGGGCGGTGGCGATCGCCTGCAGTCCCGCCACTCCCGCACCGAGGACGAAGACGCGCGCCGGACGCACCGTGCCCGCCGCGGTCATCATCAGGGGAAAGAGCTTGGGGCTTCTCGCCGCAGCCAGGATCACAGCCTTGTAGCCCGCCACGTTGGCCATGGAGGAGAGCACATCCATCGCCTGGGCGCGACTGATGCGCGGCACGAGCTCGAGGGCAAAGGCGGTCACGCCCGCCTCGGCCAGCTTGCGCACCCCTTCGGGCGCGCCCAGGGGGTTGAGCAGGGCCAAGAGGACGGTGCCCTTCTTCAGCTTCTCCACGGGGGGCGCGTGCACCGCCAAGACGAGCTCGGCATCGAAGACCTGATCTCCGTCGACCAGCGTGGCGCCCTTCTCCTCGTAGGCCGCGTCGGTGTAGCCGCTCTTCTCACCCGCACCACGGGCGATGCGGACCTCGAGGCCGAGCTTGCAGAGGCGCGCGACCATGTCCGGGACGGCGGCGACGCGCGTTTCGCCGACGGTGGTTTCGGCGGGAATTCCGACTCGCATGGGGGGATCGGGGTGGACCGGTTTCGGGG
>JALWOP010000408.1 GCA_027083445.1 Planctomycetota bacterium
CCCTCCCCCCCATCTGACATGAGCCCGATCGGACGGATCTTCATCGTTCTCAACCTCGTCCTCGCCGTGGCCTTCCTTGGCTGGGCCTCCTCGGCGCTGGCTGCCGGCCAGGACTTCAAGGCGCAACTCAAAGCCGAAAAGGCCGCTCACGAGGCGACCAAGGCCGAGTTGGGCAAGGAGATCGAGGGGCTGACCCTGCGCTCCGAGACCGCCGAGGGTGATCTTTCGCGTACCTCCGGCGAGCTCTCCAACCTCAAGGCTGTCGAGGAGCAACTGCGCACCGACCTGAAGGAGACCCAGCTCGCTCTGGCCGAGCTCCAGGCCAACTTCGACCACATGGAGGCGACCCTCCAGGGCTACGAGGAGACCAACAGCAGCCTGAACCAGGACAAGGACGAGCTGACCCAGAAGTTCGTCGACGCCCGGGACGAGGCCAACCAGCTCCGCAAGGAGCGGGACGACCTGCAGCTCGCCAAGAACGATCTCGAGCGGGACCTGAAGGTGGCCCGGGACAAGATGGCCGAGCTCGAGCGGGTCGCGCAGGGCCTGCGCAACGAGATCCAGGACCGCGACACCCTGATCGCAACGGCCGAGGCGACCTTCGGCACCAAGTTGGGTGAGCTGATGAGCATGCCCAACATCAGTGGCGCAGTCCTGATGGTCTCCAACGAACTCGCCCCGGGGCTGGTCTCGATCAACCGGGGCAAGGCGGACAACGTCCAGCGGGGCTACACCTTCGAGATCTATAGCGGCGGCCAGTACAAGGGTCGCGTGCGGGTCGTCGATGTCCAGGAGAACCAGTGCTTCGCCGTGATCGAGAAGACCTACGAGGGTCGTGAGATCACCCAGGGCGATTCGGCTGCTACTCACATCTAGGGTTCACATCTAGGTTCCCCAAGAGGCGTTTCGCACAGGTCCGCTACGACTAGGTTTCAAAGGTTTCTCCATGGCACGCTCCCAGCGCAAGACCTCGGGCCGCGGTAAGGCCGGTGGCTCCCGCCGATCCACCTCCCGGGCGTCGAAGTCCTCTCCGAAGTCCTCCAAGTCGAGGAAGAAGGCTCCGGTCGCCGAGGTCGAAGTCGTCGAGGAGGAGGCCGGCCTCGGACTCGATGACGGCATCGTGATTTTGACCACCGTGATCCTCCTGGCCGCGGTTCTCTTGACCGACTACCTGGCCGCCACCTACTACGACGCGGGGACCTTTTTCTAGGTTTCGAGCCCGGGGGTCGCACCCCTGGGTAGGGCCTTTCTCCCCCCCCCCCTTCTCCCCGCTGTCGGGGCCAGTATCCCACCAGCGAGCCGTGCCCCGGCGGGGGCGCGGCTCGCTGCCTTTGGGGTGGCGATCAGCCCGGATGGAGGCCCCTGCCTGATCCCCTCCGCTCTCCCCGGTGGTGCCGGCCCGTGGAGGGGTCCGATCTTGTTTGTTGGATTCACTCTCCCGCGTTCCTACACTCTGGGTGGTATCGGAGGAATGAGGCGCGAGGGGCGCTGCGATCCGGTACCGCACACCGCAGCAAAAGGGCGCAAGTGAGTTTGATGAAGCCGATGGAGTGGGCCTTCGGGCACCTGTCCGTCGACATGGGGATCGACCTGGGAACCGCCAATACCCTGGTCTGTGCCCGTGGGCGGGGGATCATCCTCAACGAGCCTTCGGTGGTGGCCGTCAGGCGCGGCACCAACGAGGTTCTGCTCGATGGGATGGCCGTGGGCAACACGGCCAAGGCGATGCTCGGCAAGACGCCGGACTCGATCGAGGCGATCCGGCCCCTGCGCCACGGGGTGATCGCCGATTTCGACGTCACCGAAAAGATGCTGCGCTACTTCATCACCAAGGTCCACGAGGGCCGACAGTGGGTGAAGCCCCAGGTCGTCATCGCCGTTCCGGTGGGCATCACCGCAGTCGAGCGGAGGGCGGTGATCCACTCGGCGGAGCGCGCCGGGGCCCGGCGGGTCTACCTGATCGATGAGCCGATGGCGGCAGGGATCGGCTGCGATATGCCGGTCACCGAGGCCCGGGGCTCTCTGATCGTCGACATCGGTGGGGGTACGACCGAGATCGCCGTGCTCTCCCTGGCGGGTTCGGTCGTCTCGACCTCCCTGCGCATCGCGGGGGACGAGATGGACGACGCGATCATGGCCCACCTGCGCCGGCACCACAACCTGCTCATCGGTGAGCAGACCGCCGAACGCATCAAACTGACCATCGGCTCCGCCTGGTCGATGGAGCAGGAGCTCTCGATGGAGGTCAAGGGGCGCGACTCGGTTACCGGCCTCCCCCGGCGCACGACGGTCACTTCGATCGAGGTGCGTGAGTCCCTGGCCCACCCGGTGCGACTGATCTGTGAGGCGATTCGCGGCATCCTGGAGGAGGCTCCCCCCGAGATTTCCGCCGACCTGGTCGACACGGGGATCACCCTCGTGGGGGGCGGCTCCCTGCTCTACGGCATGGGCGAGGCGATCGCCGACCACCTGGGCGTGCCGGCCCGCATGGCCGAGGACCCCCTCACCGCGGTCGCCCGTGGTACCGGCATCTTCCTCGACAAGCTCGACGTCTTCTCCCGGGTACTGGCCACCGACGAAGAGGACTGAGTTCGCGGAAGAGGGCTCCACTCGGGGCTCCACTCGATGCCTGGCCCGCTGGAGCGGGGTAGGCGGGAGGGGATTCGTCCAAGGGGGCCCGTTCCGCGGGGCTTTCCTTTCCCGGAAGGGCCTTGGTCGCCTGGGGTGCATCCCCTAGGCTCTGCTTCTCAGGCCAGACGCCGCGCGGGCGGGGCGATGAGGGGATGGTCGCGCGAGGGGCGCGGCCGCTCGGTCCGCCGCGCGACGCCCTTGATCCAGCTTCCTTGCGTCCGTCCCGCCTTCGAACGCTGCAACTGGCCGCCGCCGGAGCGCTCGGCGTGCTGGCCCTCCGGCCCGTGGAACCCCTGGAACGGGGGCTCGACTGGTTGCTCTTGCCGGTGCGCGGCATGGAAGCCCTCGCCGCTCCCCTCGCGTGGTTGCAAGGACGGCGGGTCCACGCGGCCGATGAGAGCACCCTCGCGCTCCGCCGAGAGGAGGCCCTGGAGCAGGCCGAACTCGAGGATGCACTGCGCTTCATGGCCAGGCCGGAAGAGCTGGCCCTCCCTGCGGGGGTCGTCGGTCTGCGGGCGGAGGTCGTCCAGCGGCCCGGGGGGCACCTCGATCGACTCCTGGTGCGGGTCGAGGATCCCTCGGTGATCGAGCAGGATCTACCGGTGATCTCGGGAGACTCCTACGTGGGTCGCGTCGACCTCGATGCAACCCGCCGGGATGCGCGGCTGGCCCCCGACCTCTACTACGTGGAGCTGGTCACCGGAGCCGAGTTCCGCGTGGGGGCCGTGACCGACGATGGTGCCTGCCGCATGGTGGTCGGCGGCCTGGCTCCCCTGGGCGATGTGCGACTCGGCGTCCACAACCCCGAGGACCCGAGTCGCAGCGAGGGCCGAGTCGTCGTCTCGGAACCACCCCTGGTCGAAGGGCGCGGAGACCTGGCCAACGGCTTTCACCTGGGGAGGCTCTTGGCCGAACAGCCCGACCCGAGCGCGCCGAGAAGGAGGCTGGTCGGTTTGGTGCCGGAGCTCGACTACGCCACCGGGCTCCACCAACTGCTCGTGCTCCTGCCTCCCGATGCACCGCGTCCCAAGCGGCGCCTGCGTATCCCGCTCGAGCACGACGGACACTGGGCTCCGGTGCACTTCGCCGTGCGCGGTGAGATCTCACCCCCTCGAGAGGGGCGTCCCCTGGCGCGAGGCCGGTTGCAAGGGGTCCGCGACGGCGCCGCCCTGGCGGACGGAACGCGGCTCGTGGGGCGTGTTCTACACGCCGGTCTGTTCGAATCTTCGGTGGCTCTGCTAGGTGATCCGGGCCTGCCGATCCCCGCGCTGGCCCTCCTGCGGACACCCGAGGGGCTGCGCATCCACGTTCTGGGGCGCCTTTGGTGTCTGGGACGCGACGGCAACACGGTACGTCTGCTCTGGCCCGCGGTTCTGCCCCTTGAAACGCCCCTTGAAACGACAGCGCAGGGGGAGGATTCCATCCCGGCGCGCATCTGGACCGGTTCGGGCGAGGCCCTCATGCCGCGCGGTCTCCTGCTCGGGGATGCGCGTTTGCCGGTCGGCCCCGGGCCTCACGTACTGACTCTCACCCTTCCGCCGGGAGCCGAGGATCCGGCCGGTGTGCGGGTGCGCCTCGGCCAGGAGGGGCAGCCTTGAGGCGTACCCGCCCGCTCGCTTGGCTGATGCTCGCCGTTTGGGCGAGCTGGATCTGCGCCGCACAGGCCCTCTGCGTGGCGCGTTCTCCGCTGGGGTTTTGGACCCCCGACCTGGCCCTGATCCTGCTCGTCGCCTGCATCGGCAGCCTGCACCGTCGGGACGTTCTGGCTGCGAGCTTGATCGTCGCCATGGCGCGGCTGGCCTACACGGTGGAGCCGGCCCCTGCGGTGCTGGCGGCCTTCCTCGCCTTCTCGGTCGCAGTCCAACTCCTACGTCGCCTGGCGGAGTTCTCCCATCCGCTCCTGCGGGTGGGCCTGTGTGCCGGCGGAGCGGGCGCCTTCGTCCTCTGGTTTGCCCTGGTACACGCCCTGCGCATGGAGCGCATGCTGGAGGGCGCGCCACACCCGGGCCTCTCCGCTTCCCTCTCCGCCGCCCTCCTGCCGGCCTGCGCCACCGCCTTGACCAGCGGCCTTGCCGGCCTGGTGCTCCTCGACGGATTGGTGCGCCTGCCGGGGCTCACTCCCCTGAGGAGGCGCCGGTGGTAGGCCTGCGTCGCTTCGGGTTGCTGCTTGCGCTCTTCTTGGTCGCCCTGGCGGTGGTCATCGCTCGGCTCTACGACGTGATGGTCGTCGAGCACCCGATCTGGGCACGGGAGGCCGCCAACCTGACCCGCTCGTGGAGTGTCGAGCCCTACCTGCGCGGTTCGATCCTCGATCGCAACGGTCGGGTGTGGGTGCGCGATGAGGAGGTTTACGAGCTCGAGTTGGTTTGGCGCGACTTTCGCCGCGGGCACCCCCTGGGCCAGGTCGCCCAGGCCCGTTCGCTGATCGAGCAGCGCAGCGTGCCCCTGGGGGAGGTTCACCGCAATCTCTTGCAGACAGCGGTCGAGTTGGTGCGTCTCTCTCCGGCGCGGATCGACGCCTTCGGCAAGGGGGCGGCCCTCGCCGTGGGGGAGAGCCGGGCTCCCGCCCTCGAGCGGAGCGCCGCGCGCAGCGCACGCCGCTCCGCCCGCGCGGCGGAGCTCCACTGGTACGTGCGCACCCTGCTCCGGCCAACCCGCGCGGAGGAGCGCAGCCTGCGGGATGCCAAGGGGAGCTCTGCTTGGAACGAGCCCTACGTCGCGCTGGTCGCCGCCAAGCGCGGGCAGCCGGCCTCTTCCCTCGAAAAGGATCTGCGCGAGCGGTTGGCGGAGTCCCTGGTGCGCCTGGGCGAGTTCGCCGTCGCCCTCGACCTCGATTCAGAGAGCGCTGCGACCCCCTTTGCCCGCCTTCTCGCTCTGCTCGAGGAGAAGCGCGAGGAGGTGGAGTTTGCCGTGGCCGACGATCTCTTTCGGCGTGCCGCGGGCTTCCCCGCGACCCGGCTGGATGAGCGCAACCTGCGCAGCATCGACCTCTTGTGGCTGGCGGCGGCCCTGAACTGGGATAGGGCTCGCCTGAACGAGTGGGCCGCGAGCCGGGGGCGTTCCTGGCCCCAGTCGCTGCGGGATTCCTTGGCGGGACTCGCGATCGCCCGCGCCAAGGTGGCGCGGGAGTGGCAGCGACCGGACGATCAGATGCTCTCCGCCCTGGCGAGCCTCTTCGCTGCCCACCATCCGACCGAAGCGGGCAGCGCGTTGCCCGTCGACTGGCGGCGCCAAGACGACCTGGTCGTCCTGGCCGAGTTTCCCCGGCGCTTCGAGCACACCGGAACCATTCCCAAGGTGCTCTTCGAGAGCCTCTTGCCCTTCCAGGACGAAGAGCTGCGAGCCTCGCCCTATCCCCGCGAAGAGGGGGAGCTCTTGGCGCGCGTCATCCGGGACACCGATGGACTGCCGGCGACGGATGGGGAGCAGGATCCTGTCCGGGCGGCGGCGCGGGCCATGGCCTCGGCTGCACGCCAGAGCTATCCCACCTGGCGCCGGGCCCAGGAGTTGCCCGTACGCGCGGTGCTCGCGGACTGGGACGGGCGCCTCCAGAGGCGCGTGCGCACCCTCTTCGAGAACATGCCGGGAGGGGGAGAGCTGCGCCGCCGTTTCATCGATGAAGCTTTGGAGACGCGCGCCTATGTGATCCGTGACCGGGAGTCTCGCCCCCTGCGCTTCGAGCGCACGCCGGCCTACGACCTGGTCCATCTGGTTACCCGCTACCCGGCGGACTACGCCGGTTTCCACATCCACAGGGCGACACGGCGCGTGCCCATGGCGGTTGCTGATCTGCCGGATCTCTCCCATCCGCCTCTCGTGGCGGAGACTCTGATCGGTCGTACGCGCACCCCCTATCTGGTGAAGGTCTTGGAGCAGCGCCCGCAGGAGGAGCGCCTGCATGAGGAGCAGCGGCGACTCGAGCGCGACGAGAGCACTCGGGAGTGGATCGAGCGCACGGCCGCCACTCTCTATGCGCCGGGGGCTTCGACGGGCAACGGCGGGATCGAGGAGCACTTCGATCCGGAGTTGCGCGGGAAGAACGGTTACAGCGAGCATGTGGGGCTGCAGGAGCGAGCCGAGGGACGCTCGCCGCTCGCCATCGCTCCGGTGGACGGCCAGAGCTTGACTTTGACCTTGGACCTGGACTTGCAGAGGGCTTGGGAACAGGTACTCGAGCACCCTGCGCCGCCCCCCCCGGACGAGCCCAAGCCGGACCGGGCCTGGCACCGCTCTCCGGTTGGAGCGGCGGTTCTCATGACCGTCGACGGTGAGGTCCTCGTCGCCGCCTCGACTCCGCGCGTGCCCGACGACATCGATGCCCCGGGGTACGCGGGCTGGTACCAGGACGGTCAGCGCGGCCTGGCGGTCGACCGCACCCTGCGCATGATCACCTTCAATCCTCCGGGTTCGGTGGTCAAGCCGCTCTTGGCGGCCTGGGGGCTTCAGAAGGGAATCATCACCCCGTCCACCCGCTTCGAGTGCTGGGTTCACCCCGGGGATCCATCCCGGTACGGCAGCCACCGCAAGGGGGCTGTGGTGCACTGTCTCAGTTCACCGGGGCACGGGGAGCTCCCCGGTGGGGTGGTTCTCGATACCGCCCTGCGCAAGTCCTGCAATGCCTACTTCGCCCAGCTCGGCGAGAAGCTCGGGGGCAAGGATGCCTTTCGGGAGGCGTACCACGCCTTCGGCTTGGATCGACCCACCGGCGTCCGCATCCCGGGTCGCACGGGTGGCCTCGTCGAGGACTACCGCGCAACGCGCGAGTTCGAGAGTGAGTCGGTCTTGACCGCACCCATGGCGCAGCGCATGGCCAACGGTCTCAGCCACATCAACGCCACGCCGATGCAGATCGCCCGCGCCTATGCCGCCCTTGCGACAGGGCGCTTGCCGCGAGTGCGGCTGGTGCGCGCGATCGGCGGCAAGAGTGTTCCGACACAGTGGGAGCCCCTACCGATCGATCCGCGTCACTTGGAGACCGTGCGTGCCTCTCTGGCCCAGGTCGTCTTCAGCGGCACGGCGCGAGGTAAGGGGTTGACCCCCGAGGAACTCGGATTCCATTTGGCCTGCAAGACCGGGAGCGCCGACTACAACACGCGCACGGGCCGGGTGCCCCGGGATCCGCGGGCCCCCCTCACGATGGATCCGGGAGCGTGGGAGAAGGGCGATCGCAAGCACGGTTGGCTCGCGGGTTTCTTTCCCGCCGAGGATCCCAAGCTGGTGATCGTCGTCTATTGCCACGACACCACCACCACCTCGAGTCACATCGCCACCCACATCGCCCGCCAACTTCTGACCCACCCGGCCACCCAGGCCTATCTCCAGGGGGTGCTCGGGCAATGAGTCGTCGTGGCACTGCTCTGTTTTCTTCGCGCGTCTTTGCGTGGCGCAGCATGCGCTGGTCGGAGATCGACTGGCCGGTCGCCTTGATCGCCACGGCGTTGCTCGGACTGGGCCTCGTCTTCGTGAGCGCCATCGCCGGCTCCACGGCGAACGAGGTCTCGCGCGAGATCTCCTTCGCAGCGCACAGGCAGAAGGTGATCGTGACTCTGCCCCTGGTGGCCGCGGGTCTCCTGGTACGCCCTGCTTGGCTGAGGCGCAAGACGCCTTGGATCTATGCGGGCTGCTTGGTCCTTCTGCTCTTGGTCTACTTCATCGGCGAGGAACGCAACAACGCCCAGCGTTGGATCCAGCTCCCCCGGTTCGATCTGCAGCCTTCAGAACTGGCCAAGGTGGGGGTGATTCTGATGCTCGCCTACGTCTTGGCCGAGAACCGCCTGGAGTCGGTGGGGGGCTGGATCCGTCCCCTGGCGGTGGTCGCCGTTCCGATGGGCTTGGTGGCGGGTCAACCGGACCTCGGGACGGCGATGACCCTGGTGCCGATCAGCCTGGGCATGCTCTACCTGGCCGGTGCGCGCGTCGGCGCGCTGGTCGGCTTCGTGGCTGCGGGCTTGGCCCTGGGGTGGGTGGCGGTGGACGCCCACCTGGTGCGTGAGTATCAGCTCGAACGGATCGAGACCTGGATCGATTCCTACGATGCCCAGGGTCTGGTGGATCGTCGCAATGCCGCTGCCTTCCATGTCTACCACGCCCGGGTGGCGGCGGGGGACGGGGGGCTCTTTGGACGCGGCTTGGGGCGCGGGGTGGCCAACGAGACGGGTCTGCTTCCTGAACGCGAGAGCGATTCGATCTTCATGGTCGTCGCCGAGGAGGTGGGTTTCGTCGGTGCCTCGGCGGTGCTGGCCCTCTATGCCCTGCTGGTGATCCTGCTCATGCTCTCGGCGGCGCGGATCCGGGATCGATACGCCCGTCTGGTGGTCGGCGGTGTCTCCCTCTATTTCGCGGCCCACCTGGTGATCAACGTCTCGGTCAACCTGGGTCTCTTGCCGATGACCGGTCTGACGCTGCCCCTCTTTTCGACCGGCGGTTCGAGCTTGCTGGCCACCTTCCTGGCCCTGGGTCTAGCCCTGGGCATGGGCGCCAACCACGAAGCCGGCTTCGATCGCGACACCTTCCGCTCCTACTAGCAATACCTTTCGACCTCTCAGGAGACAGGCGATCCTGCGTCGGAGTGGGTCAGCCGGCGCCAGGGGAGATAGACGAGTGCACCCAGGGCCAGGACGAACAGGCCCATGCGGGTGATGCGCCACTCGTTGGTGACGAGGTTTCCCAGGACTACGGCAGCGGCCAAGAGGGCGTAGAGAACTGGAAAGAGGGGATAGGCCGGGCTGGTGAAGGGGCGCGGCAGGTCCCTGCGCAGACGCCGCATGCGCAGGAGAGCCACGGCCACCAGGGCGTGGAAGATCCACTCGGCAAAGACCACTGCATCCGCCAGCTCGTTGATCAGGCTCGAGTGGAAGACGATGTAGCCCAGAGTGATGCCCGCCTGCACGCCCAGAGCTACGATGGGAGCGCCCGTCGAAGCATGGGGACGCCCGACCGCCTCGAAGAAGAGGCCCTGACGGGCCATGGCGACATAGATCCCGGGAGTCGAGATCAAGGTGGCCACGAGGAAGCCCAGGGCGGAGACCGCCATGGCGGCACTGAGAAACGTCCCTCCGAACTCCCCGAGGGTCGCGACCGCGAGCCGGTGGGCCCCGTCACCCTGGAGTACACCGCCCATGCCGAGTACGCGCACGTAGGCCGCGTTGAAGCAGAGATAGGTGACTGCGACCCCGAGCACACCGAGCACGATCGCCCGGGGCAGGTTGCGCGGGGCGTTCTCCACGTGGGGCGCGATGTAGGTGACCAGTTGCCAGCCGCCGTAGGTGAACAAGACCGGCAGGGTGGCGCCGATCATGCGCGTCGCCAGGGAACCCGTGCGCACCAGGTTCGGATCGGGGACGGCCTCCAGGGGCGGCCCGTGAAAGAAGGCCAGGCCGAGCAGGACGAAGAGGGCGATCGCACCCAGCTTGGCCAGCATGCAGAGGTTCTGGAAGAGCGCACCGCTCTTCACCCCGCGCATCGCCACCCCCGTGATGATGACTACCGCGGCTGCGGCGATCAGGCGCCGGGCGGGTGTGGGGGCCTCACCGGCCACGTCGAGATGCACGAGCTCGCCCACCTTCTGCGCGAAAAAATCGGCCACACCGGCGCAGGCCCCCGTCGAGATCACCAGAAGAACCACCCACGCGAAGAGGAACGCGGAGAGGCCGCCGAAGCCTTCGCGCAGGAAGAGATACCACCCTCCCGTGTGGGGGAAACTGCCGGCGAGTTCGGCAAAGGTCATCGCTCCGGCGAGAGCCGCGACTGCGCCCAGACCCCAGAGGGTGAAGTAGGCCCAGGTCTCGGGGACGTACTCCGCCACCCCCGAGGGCTTGAAGAAGATCCCCACTCCGATGATTCCCCCCATGACCAGCATGGTGGCGTCGAAGAGGGTCAGCTTGCGGGGAGGGGAGCCCACCGGCGTACCATAAGGCTTCCATGGAGCCGCGCGGAGAGACGGATCGCAAGCAAGGGAGAAGGGGCCGGCGCACCGGGTGCGCGGCCGGCACCCTATTCCTGGTGATCGCAGGCCTCTTTCTCGGCCGCGGGACCCTGATCGATTACCTGGGGGGGCACAGCGCCCTGCGAGCCCTGGATGAGGGGGAAACCCTCTCCCCCCGCGCCCGCGCCCTGGTGGAGCGCTGCTTCGCAGGGCTCGATCCCACTCGCCTGGTCGACTACCACGCCCACCTAGCCGGCATCGGGCGGGGGAGTGACTGCTGGGTGAACCCACGCATGCAGTCCCTCTGGCACCCCCGCGATCATCTGCGACTGGCGATCTATCGTTCGGCCGCGGGGGTACGGCCCGACGACCCCGACGATGCCTACGCCGATCTCTTGGCGGCCCTCGCGAGCCGTGAACCGCGCCCTCCGCGGCCCCTGCTACTCGCCTTCGACTACCGCTACGACCCGAGCGGCAAGCGGGATCTCGAGCACAGCGAGTTCTATGTGCCCAACGACTACGCCCTCGCCCTGCGCGATGCCCATCCCGGACTCTTCCTCGCCGCCGCCTCGATCCACCCCTACCGGGACGACGCCGTTCGGGAACTCGAGCGCGTCGCCGCCCGAGGCGTCTCCCTCATCAAGTGGCTGCCCGCGGCCCAGGGCATCGACCCCGCCGATCCCCGCTGCGATCCCTTTTATGCGGCCTGCGTCCGACTGCACGTGGCCCTGCTCGTCCACGTGGGGGAGGAGCAGGCGGTCGAGGCCGAAGCGGATCAGGAACTCGGCAATCCCCTGCGCCTGCGCCGTCCCCTGGAGCAGGGGGTCGTGGTCATCGCCGCCCACTGCGCCTCCCTGGGAGAGAACCTCGATCTCGACGATCCCGCTCGCCCCCGGGTGCGGGCCTTTGAACTCTTCATGCGGCTGATGGGGGAGAAACGCTTCGAAGGGCGGCTCTTCGGAGAGATCTCCACCGTCACCCAGCGCAACCGCTACGGCGGCGTCCTCGCCACCCTGCTCGAACGCAGGGACCTGCACCCGCGACTGGTCAACGGCAGCGACTGGCCCCTGCCCGGAGTCAACGTGCTCACCTCGACTCGGGCTCTGTGCGCCGAGGGCTTTCTCACACCCTCCGAGCGCGAGACCCTGGGGGAGATCTACCAGTGGAGCCCCCTGCTCTTCGACTTCTGCCTGAAGCGGGTTCTCCGCTCCCCGCGTACCGGCCAGGGCTTCGCAGGAGTGCTCTTCGAAGCCAAGGAGGGGCTGCCTGGGTATTAGCTGGGGTCTATATGGGTTCCAAGTGGATGTCGTCTCTGTGTGGAGCGCATCAAAGGGGTCGTATATGGGTGGTAAGTGCATAGCAAGTGGCTTTGTGCTTCTCGGCGCTTGCCCACGCTACCTCCTCCTCCTACACTCGCGCCC
>JALWOP010000409.1 GCA_027083445.1 Planctomycetota bacterium
GAGCTGGGAGTGGGGGGGCAGGGGTTGCGAACGGGGAGTCAGTCCAGTGAGGCACCCTTGCTTGCGTAGAACGCCGAGAGTCCCCTGCGTGTCGGCTCCCGGAACTTACGCACCACTCCACCGCCCCAGGTCCGCCCAGGGAGGCCGCGGGCCTCGTAATGGGCGCCACTCACCCGCTCGAATTCGGCAAGGGAACTGCGCAGGACCTCTTCGGAGGGGTAGGCGTCCCGAGACCAGACCAGGTCAAGTGGCAATCGGGGACGCTGGGCCGTCTCTTCCGCGGGCCGGCCGACGCACAGTCCGAAGAGGGGCCAGACTCCTTGGGGCAGGCCGAGTAGGGCATCGACCTCGGCCAGTTCCCGCCGCAGTCCCCCGATCATGCAGATCCCGTAGCCCTGGGACTCGAAGGCCAGGGCCAGGTTCTGGGCGAAGAGGGAGGCATCGATCGTTGCCGTCAGGAAGACCTCGAGGTTTGCGGCATAGGTCTCGCCGTGCTCCTCGGCGAGGCGGCGATGGCGGTAGGTGTCCGCGCTGACGACGAAGAAGGCGCCGGCCTCGCGTACCTGGGCTTGGCCACCGGAAAGTTCGGCGAGTCGTTCGCGCCTCCGAGGATCCGTCACTTGGAGCAGGTGGTAGGCCTGGATCCAACTCGAGGTGGACGCCATCTGCGCGGCGCGCACCGCCTCGGCGATGTCGTCCTCGGGTAGAGCCTGGGGAGTGAAACGGCGCACGCTGCGATGGGCCGCCATCAGGTGTAGGACGTCGTTCATACTTCGATGCTGGGACCGATGGAGTGCTGCTGGGCGACCAGGATACGGACCTGGGACAGGCCCAGGTCGCCGAGGACCTCCCGGGCGGCCTCTTGGGCGAGTTCGGGTGTGTTGTTGTGGGCGGAGAGGTGCCCCAAGATCAGGGTGTGCAGCTCGGGGCCGGCGAGCCGCCGCAGCATCGCGGCGGCCTGCTCGTTGGACAGGTGGCCCCGATCGCCGGCGATGCGCGCTCGCAGGTTGGGAGCGTAGGGACCCGTGGCCAACATGTGAGCATCGTGATTGAACTCCAGGAGGAGGACGTGGGCTCCACGCAGTTGCCGGGCGACCGTCTCATCCGGTCGACCCATGTCGGTCAAGATGACAAGCCGCCGGCCCCCAGCCTCGATCCGATAGGCAACGGTCGGTGCGCAGTCGTGGGGGAGTTCGATCGGGGTGTAGGTGGGTCCAGCAGCCCCCGGACCCAGAGGGCGGGGAGAGGCGATGTGGAGGGCGACTTGCCGAGGGGCTCGGCGGACAGAGCGTTGATCGAGCATGGCTGCGGGGCAATGCACGGTGGCTGCGTGTCTACGAGCGATCACCCCGGCCGACCGCGCATGGTCGAGGTGGGCGTGGCTGACCAGGATGTGGTCGATGCCCCGGAAGGGCACCCCTGCCAGCCGTAGGCGTTCGGTCAGGTGGCGTGGGGGGAGCCCGGCATCGACGAGCAGGCATCGCTCGCCGATACGCACGAGGGTCGCGTTACCTCGGCTTCCACTCCCCAGGACCTGGCAATGCATCGGCGCAGGATAGCGCCTTGCGCCTACACCGGCCTCTGCACGAGCACAGGCAGGTCGGCCTGGATACGCAGCCGACTAGCGCTGGTGCTCCAGGCGATCTCCGTGGCCGCGAAGTGCTCTTCGATGGAGCCCAGGGCAGCCTGGGCCCGAGCGTCCAGTCCGGCGATCGGCAGCTCGAGGTGTAGCTGCTCCTTGGGCGTGAAGCGCAGGAGTACTTCCCCCTCGGTTCCCACGTCGGCCGCGAGCTGGAGGAGGGCCGAGAGCAAACGGCGCAGGGCGTCGGGGTCCACAGGGTGCCCGGGGACGTTGGCGGAGCCTTCGAGACGCAGGACCTGGTTTGGGCCGGCGGCTCGGCGCGTGAACCACTGGTAGACCGCCTCGAGGATTTCTCCCGTGCGTAGCGGGGGAGTTCCCTGGGGCTCGGCGGCGACGCGGCCGGCCGACTGTCGGTGCTCGATCAACTCACCCAGGTGATTCGCCACGGTCGCAAGACGGTGGATCGCACTGCTGTCCAGGGCGAGGGCAGTGGGGAATCCCAAGGTCAGAATCCCCACGCGCTCTTCGTTCTCCTCTGCTGCTGGGCGCATGGGAACATAGGCGAGAGTCCTCGCCTCTTCGAACGGCGCGGCAGGCACTCCGGCGGGAGGCATGGCGAGCAGGGGCGTACCGCTCTGGAGTACCCCCCGCGCCGGGTGGTCCTCGACACGGATTCGCTCTCCGGCTTGGTGCTCGAGTCCGTAGCTTCCCAGGGTTACCAGGCTCTCCTGTGCCGGGAGGTAGCGTTCGATTGCGACCATGCCCTGGTCGAAGGTGAGGGAGATCTGGGCGGCGGCCCGATCAAAATCCGCCTTCTCCCCCAGTAAGAGGCGCGTCAATCGGTGCAGGAGCAGGAGTTCGTTGTTGTGATCGACCAGTTCGGTCACGACCCCCTCGCGGCGCAGTGCGTAGCGCAGGGCGCGGAGCAACTCGCGGGCGTCGAGGCGCGTCTTGTCGAGGAAGCCCGCGGCACCCAGCTCGAGGGCGTTGCGATCGATCTGATCGTTCCCCACACCCGTCAGGAGGATGATCGGAACCGAGATTCCCCGCCGGGCCACTTCGCGCAAGAGGTCGAGCCCATCGCGCTCACCCAGTCGATAGTCCAAGAGGCAGGCATCGCAGGATTCCCGCTCCAGGATGGCCAACCCCTCGTCAAAGGTGGCTGCCCATTGCAGCTCCAGGCCCTTTGCATCAGCCTGGTCGAGAAGTTTTCGGGTGAGGACGAAATCGACCTCCTCATCATCGATGAGCAGGATACGGGCGTGCTGCAAGAGCATGGCGGGAGGTGCTCCTGGGTTCAGAGGTTCGAGAGAGGCCAGACTGGTGAGGTGAACCGCCAGTCAAGCTACTCCGGCCGCACGGCGTTCCAAAGCAGGAATACTGCCCGAACCCAAGAAAAGCTCACCAAGGGTTCAGGATTCGGACCGACTGCGCGGTCCGCCGGTCTTTTCGATGGCGATGGCCATCTTGACCAGATCGGCGAAACTCTCCGCCCGCATCTTCTCCATGACATGGGCGCGATGGACCTCGACGGTCTTCTGGGCCAGACCGAACTCCGAGGCGATCACCTTGTTGGGTAGTCCGGAGACCACGCGAGCAAAGACCTGGCGTTCCCGGGGGGTGAGAGTTGCGTAACGTTCCTCGATTTCGGTGGCGAGCAGAGCTCCGGCACGCTCGTCCTGATCCTTGCGCAGGGCCAGGCGGATGCGGCTGATCAGGAAGTCGTCGGAGAAGGGTTTCTCGATGAAGTCGAAGGCGCCGGCCTTCAGGGCTCGCACCGCCATGGGGATGTCACCATGGCCGGTGATGATGACCACCGGAGGCCGCAGGCGTCGCTGTGAGAGCATCTCCAAGAGCTCGATGCCACTCATTCCCGGCATGCGCACGTCGAGCACGATACAGCCGGGGCGGCGGAGGTCCGGTCCGTTCAGGAAGGCCTCGGCGGAGTCGAAACACTCCACCCGCTGGCCGCTGGACTCCAGCAGAAAACGCAGGGAATCACGCAGGGCCGGGTCATCGTCGACGACGAAAACTGTCGGTTCTTCGGTCATGGCTCAGGTGGAACTCGCGAGCGGGAGGCTGAACGAAAACATCGCGCCCTCGTGGGCGTCTCCCGGAGTCGCGGGAGAGTACCAGAGTCGTCCTCCATGGGCTTCGATCACCCGCCGAGCTACCGTTAACCCTAATCCGATGCCTCCCCGGCGCCCCGAGAAGAAGGGGTCGAAGGCGTGGTCGCGCTCGTGGGGAGTCAACCCGGGACCGTTGTCGCAGACCTGCACGATGAGCCGCTCGTCTTGCCTCCGTGTGCGGATGGTTACCGCTCGCTTCTTCGGCTCGTGGTTCGCGATCGCCTCGTAGGCGTTGCGAAGGAGCTGGATGACGACCTCTTCCACCTGGGCGGGATCGGCCCAGACCCGGTCGGTGTCGGTTGCAAAATCCAGTATCAGTGTCGCGCCCGTGCGCCGGCGGAGATGCGCCAGGTGGGGCACCGCGTCCTGAATGATCCGCCGGGCGGAGCACGCAGTCGGGACCCAGGGACTTCGGGCCGCGGCGGTCAGTTCACGCAGTCGGCGGACGCTGGCGGCGGCACGCTGGGCCTGGGTGACGATCGCTTCGAGTGCGGCCTGCACCTCGTCATCCACCTCCGCCCCTAGGCGTCGGATCGATCCGCGGGCGTAGTTGACGATTGCGCCCAGGGGCTGATTGAGTTCGTGGGCGATCCCTGCCGAGATCTCGCCCAGGCTATTGATGCGCGAGAGTTGAATGAGGCGAGCGCTGTCGTGGAGGAGACTCTCCTCATGGCGGGCCTGCTCCGTCACGTCGTGCTCCATGCACCACAGTCGGATGAGGCCGCCCTCCTCCACGATGGGAACCAGGTCGAGGCGCAAGTGACGCCGGGTCCCATCGGGGAATTCGATGTCCCGTGGGATCCCACTCGCGTTGAGTCCACCCTGAACGGCTTCGAGCAGCGAGGGGAGCGCCTGGGAGAATTCGGAGATACCCAGCTCGGCTAGGGGTACCCCGGTAGCCTCGCTACCTGATTTGAAGCCCAGGCGGTGGGCGACCAAATCATTGCACTCGACCAGGGTGCCGCCGGTGAGGATGCGCTCGCTCTGATCTTGCAAGGAACTCTCGAAGGGGACCGGCTCTGGAAGTTCGATACACCAGATCCCCACCGCGGAACCCTGGACGAAGGCTCGGTAGCGTTCGCGGGCGGTTTGCAGCTCACGGTTGGCGGTCTCCAGATCCCGGGTGCGCTCCCGAACCTCCCGTTCGAGCCGGGACTGGACGAGTTGTCGATCGAGGGCGACGCTGATGCGCTCTCCACAGACGCGAAAGAGCGCCCGCGCGCGATCTGCATCGGGAATCGGCTGGTCGAACAGAGCCACCAGGATGCCGATGACCGCTCCACGCCCGTCGACCATGGGCACTCCGAGGTACCCTTCGACTCCCATTTCCCCAAGCAGGTGATCCTGCGCGAAGAGCCGGGCGACCCCACGGGGGTAGCAGCAGAGGTGCCGATCGAAGACCCTCTCGCAGGGGCTGCCTGGGAGGTCGTAGGTGAAGGGGGCCATCGGTCCCTCGCGATCACGGGCTTGGATGACCTCGACCTGGGCATCGTTCTCGTTGCGCGAGCGTCCCAGGAATGCGCACTGGGCCTGCGTCTCCTCCAGGATCAGCCGCAGGAGGGCCTGCACGGAGTCCTCGAAGCGACTGGGGAGTGCTTCGGAGATCGCCTGGAGGGCGGCCTGGAAGCCATGCAGTGCCCCGGAGGGTTGCACGCATCCGACGATCCGGCGCGATCTGTCGGGGCCTTCATCAAAGAGGACCGCGCGTGCGTGGACCCAGAGTATCTCGCCACTGGGCTTGCGGACGCGGTACTCGACGTCGTAGCGGCCGTCGGCCAGCCCCTCCAGGGCGCGCATGACCCGCTCGCGGTCATCCTCGTGGACTCCCGCCTGCCAGCTCGTCGGGTTTTCGTAGAGCTCCGAGATGGGTCGCCCCCAGAGCTCTTCGTACAGGTCGTTGACGAAGAGAAAGGCGCGCTTCGAGGTGTCCCAGACCCACAGCAGGGTCCGGGAGACCTCGCAAAAGGCGATCAGGTCGCGTCCTAGTCCCGGGGGCGGCGAGCGGTGTCCCCGGGATGCATCAGTCCTTCCAGAGGGCGATGAAGACATTGGTTTCTCCCGGCGGCCCGGCCCCCCGGTTGCTCGAGAAGGCCAACCAGCGTCCGTCCGGGCTGAACATCGGGAAGCTGTCGAACTGCTTGCCGCGACCCTCATCGAAGGTGGTTACCCTCTCGAGCTCGCCGCTGCGCGGATCGACGAGGAAGAGGTCGAAGTTCAGAGCCGGCTTGGCGGTGTCGTGGTGGTTGGTCGCGAAGATGATGCGACTGTCGTCTGGGGTGAAGAAGGGAGCAAAGTTCGCGCCTCCCAGATGGGTCACCTGCCGGCGGTGGCTGCCATCGGCGTCAGCCACGAAGAGTTCCATGTGGGTTGGGCGCACGAGCCCCTCGGCGAGGAGGCTGCGGTAGTCGGCGAGTTCCGCGGCGGCGTGGTTCTGATCGAAGGCCGTGGCGCGAAAGACGAGCTGCTTGCCGTCGTGACTGAAGAAAGCACCCCCGTCGTAGCCGGGCTGATCGGTGACCTGGCGCAGGTCACTGCCATCGAGGGCGCAGGTCCACAGCTCGATGTCGCCCGAGCGGGTCGAGGTGAAGACGATGCGATCGCCCAGGGGCGAGATCGTCGCCTCCGCGTCGTAGCCGGGCCCGCTGATCAGGGGCGTGAGGCTGCCCGTTTTCAGGTTCCGCAGGTAGATGTCGTACTCGGGGTGCAGCGACCAGACATAGCCGTGGCTGCGGTCCGGCTTGGGAGGGCAGGAGTCCTGCTCCGCATGGGTCGAAGAGAAAAGCACCTGTCGATCACCCGGCAGGAAGTAGGCGCAGGTCGTCACCCCCTTGCCGGTCGAGACCCGCTCGAGCCCCTCCTCGCTCGTGATGTAGATCTGGTCGCAGTCGACGCCCTCGCTGGGAAGGGTGCGCTGCAAGATGAGTCGCTCCCCGCCGAAGCTCCAATAGGCCTCGGCGTTCTCGCCTCCGAAGGTCAGTTGCCAGAGGTGGGCGAAGTGTTTCTCGCCCGGCTGGATCAAGTGGTCCGCTGGGACCGCGCCGGGGATGGGGCAGCGGGGTGCCGAGGCGCAGGCGCAGAGGGGCAGGATCAACAGGGCGATGGCGTCACGGAGGTGCGTCATTCGGAGTCGGGTCGGCTCGGGGGATGGGTTGGTCGGTTCGGGGGCACGGGATCGTATCCGCCCGGGGCAAAGGGGTGGCACCGAAGTATGCGCCGCAGTGCGAGCCAGCTCCCCCGCAGGATGCCGTGGGTGAGCAGAGCCTGCTCCGCATACGCACTACAGCTAGGGTGGAAGCGGCAGGTCGGAGGAGTCAGGGGGGAGATGAAGCGCCTGTAGATGCGGATGGGAATGACCGCCAGGATTCGCAGGAACTTCACGACGCCTCCTCGCCGGCTCGGGCTCGCTTCTCTCGCGCTCTCCTCGAGGCCTTCCGGGCCAGGCGCACGAGCTCCCGCCGCGTGGAGTCGAGATCGGGACGCAGCCGGGGCTGGGCGGGAATCAAGATCAGGTCGAAGCCCGCGGGAAGGGAAGCGTACTCCAGTCGAAAGGCCTCACGGAAGAGGCGCCGGACCCGGTTGCGCTGCACCGCATGGCGCCAAACGCGACGTCCCACCGAAAGTCCCAGCCGCGTCCAGGGCCCCCCGTTCTCAACCGCCACTACCCGCAGCACGGACCCGCGAGCGCGGCTGCCCTCACGGTAGGCGCGCTCGAAGTCCCCCCGTCGTCGCAGGCGCATGCGGGGGTGAAAGCCGTGGGGTCGTCGCAAGGGAGGGCTCCTGGTCGTCGAGGCGGAGCCCGACTACTGTAGCGCCCGCGCATGTCCCACGAGCGTCGCCCCACCCGTCCCAATCAGATCGGGGCTGAAATCCTGCCCACCCGGCGAGGGGCCTTCTTCGAGGCTGGGGGGGAGAGTTGGCCCCGCTCGGGGCCCGAGGATGTCGCCGCCGCCCTGGCTGCGCTCAGGTCTCCGGTCACCGTGATCCAGCGTTCCTGGTGCGAGGGGATTCGCCCCCTGGAACTCCTTCTGGCCCGGGAACTCGCGGCCGGACACTCACTCCTCCTGCTGGGGGACCGACGGGATCCCCTCCCGGCCTGGAAGGCCTGGCAGGCGATTTCGCCGCCGGCGGGGCGGGCGGCGCTGCTCTCCAGCGATGCCGAAGGGCTTCTCGCCGCCGCCCTGCGTGATCCCAGGGTCGAGCGTGTCCTGCTCTCGGGACATACGGGGGATCGGGAGCGTTGGGCTCCCCTCTTGGCGCATGCCCGCGCTCGCGTGAGCCTCGAACCGCTCGAAACCGCCCACCGGAATGTGGAGCCGGGGGCCGATCCCGTCCGGGCGGCGGAGGCGGTACTGGCCCACGCCTTCGGGCGGGAGGAGACCCACTCCGGTCAGCTCGCCGGGCAGCTCGGGAGGGTCCGGGTGGAGCCACGCCTGCTCTCACGCTTCACCGCCGCCCTGCTCGAGGGTTTGGCGCGGGGCGCGGAGCTGACCCCCCCTCTGGACCCCCCCCTGGGGCCCGTGGAGGCGGATCTGCCCGCCTACCTGGAGATGGCCGGGCGCCTTGCCCTGGAGGAGGGGGCGACAGCGATCCATGAGCGCAGGGACGGCTCGCCTCGCGGTCGCGCGGGCGCTAGAATCGTCCGGCTCGTCTTTACCAATGTGGAGCCGCGGATGCGCGTCTGGAACCTCACGCGGCCGGCTCCGCTCCTGCTCATCTCTCGTCTCCAGGCCCGTAATCGAACATGATCGACGCCAAGCACGTCCACGAAACCCTGCGCCGCTATCAGCTCACCGACGGGTACCCGTTTGTCCTGGACCTGGAGCGCTCCCACGGGTCCTGGCTCCATGATGCGGCTACGGGGGAGGAGTACCTCGACTTCTTCACCTGCTTCGCCAGTTGGCCGGTCGGCTACAACCATCCCGCGATGCTCGAGCCCGAGTTCCGCTCCGAACTCGACCTGGTCGCCCGCCACAAGCCCGCCAGTTCCGACCTCTATACCCGGCAGATGGCGGAGTTCGTGCAGGCCTTCGCCACCCGCGTCACCCCCGAGGGCTTCCCACACCACTTCTGGATCTCCGGTGGGGCCCTGGCGGTGGAGAACGCGCTCAAGATCGCCTTCGACTGGAAAGCGCACAAGATCGGCATCGAGAACTCCGACGACGGCAATGCCCTGGTCATCCTGCACTTCCGTCAGGCCTTCCACGGGCGTTCGGGCTACACCCTGAGCCTGACCAACACCGTGCCGGACAAGATCGCGCTCTTCCCCAAGTTCGACTGGCCGCGGGTTCACAACCCCGCCATCGTCTTCGATCAGGACGGCGGCATCGCCAATGACATCGAGGCCGAAGAGGCCCGCGCCTGCGCCGAGATCGAGGCGGCCCTGGCCAAGTACCCGAATCGGGTGGCGGCGATCCTGCTCGAGCCGATGCAGGGCGAGGGCGGGGACAATCACTTCCGTCCCGAGTTCCTGCACAAGCTGCGTGAGTACGCCGACCAAAACGAGGCGCTGCTCATCTGGGACGAGGTCCAGACCGGCTTTTTCGGTTCGGGTAAGGCCTGGCTGTGGCAGTACTCCGGTGCGCGCCCGGACGTGGTCGCCTTCGGCAAGAAGAGTCAGGTCTGCGGCTGCTACGCAGGTCCGCGGGTGGACGAGGTCCCCGACAACGTCTTCGTACGCTCCTCGCGCATCAACTCGACCTGGGGAGGCAACCTGGTTGACATGGTGCGCAGCCACAAGTTCATCGACATCATCCTGGGCGAGAAGCTGGACGAGAACATCGCCGCCCGCGGTGAGGAGCTCATCGCCGGCCTGCGCGGTCTGGCGCGCGAGAAGGGCGGCCTCTCCAACGTTCGCGGCGTCGGTTCCCTCGTCGCCTTCACCCTCGAGAGTCCCGCTGCGCGGGATGCGATGCTGAAGCGGCTGCAGGAGCGCAAGATCCTGGCCCTGGCTTCGGGCGAGCAGGCGATTCGTTTCCGAATGCCGCTCGTGGTGACCTCCGAGGAGATCGCCACCGCCCTCGAGCGCATCGAAGAGGCTCTGCCGGTCAACGCCTGAGGCCACGGGGTGCGCGGCCCCATCCGCGCACCCGCTGCCGTGTTCTCCATCCTTCGATTCAGGGGCTATCGTCGCCTCTGGCTGGCGCAGGTCGTGAGCCAGGTGGGGGATTGGCTGAACCGCATGGCGGTTCTCTCTCTGATCGACCGCCTCTCGGGTACCCACGAGGCGGTCCTGGCCCTGGGCCTCTTGTTCGCCACGGAGTTGGCGACGCGATTGGCTCCCACGGCTCTGATCGCTCCCCTGGCGGGCCCTATCGCGGACCGCCTCCCGCGCCGGCTCCTGATGGTTGCGGCGGACCTCATCCGCGCCCTGGTCGTGCTCGCCCTGTGCCTGGTGGACGAGCCTTCGGAGATCGGGTGGCTCTACGGCCTGGTGGTGGTCCAGATGACGATCGCCCCCTTCTTCGAGGCGGCTCGCTCCGCCTCGGTGCCCAACCTGGTGCCCCTCGATCGGTTGACCGATGCCCACGCCCTTTCAGCGGCGACCTGGAGCACGATGCTCGCCGTGGGGTCGGCTCTCGGTGGGGTGGCGGTGACCTTCGTCGGGGCGCGGGGGGCCTTCACGTTGGACGCGGTGACCTATCTTTGCAGCGCCCTCTTGCTCAGTGGTCTGCGTCTACCTGCGCCCCCAGATCATCCCGCACCCTTTGCTCTGATGGACGTCATCGGGGCCCGAGACCTACGGCGGGCCTGGCGACATGCCCGTGGCCTGGGCTTGGCACCGGTGCTGCTTGCCAAGGCTGCTTGGGGGATGGGCGGGGGGTTTTTGGTCGTGCTCTCGATCCTCGGTGCCAAGAGCTTTCCGGGGGTGTCGACCGGGTTGGCCATCGGCCTCCTGTACGCGGCGCGAGGGGTCGGTACGGGGCTCGGCCCGGTCCTGGGGCGACGCCTCGTCGGAGACGATGCTCGCTCCATGGCCAGGGGGATCACCCTCTCATTCCTGGTTGCCGCCGCGGGGTACGCTTCGCTGCCCTTCGCCCAGAGCCTCCTCGCGGCCTGCCTGGCGGTTGGAGTGGCCCACCTGGGCGGGAGTACGATTTGGGTCTTCTCGACCGTGCTCTGGCAACGTCGGGTCGAGGACGTCTATCGGGGTCGCGTGCACTCCCTCGACTTTCTACTGATGACCAGCTCGTTCGCCCTCTGGGGCTTCGCCACGGGCGTCCTCTACGACCGAACCGCTTCGATCGCCGTCGCCTTGGCTCTGCCCTGTGTGGCAGCGTCCCTCGCCGGTCCGCTGTGGTGGTGGCTGGGGGGGCGGCACCTGACGGACGCAACCGAAGCAGGCGGCAGCCCATCGACGAGTTGAGGCGTGGGGAGCTTCTCGCCCGTGGATCCTGTCCCAACCCGTGAGGAGGCTAAGGAACTCGAACGCTGGAATGGCTCTTCGGGAGGGTTCGTGCCGTGGCCGGGCTCTAGAATCGCTCGCCCATCCAGAGCCATCCATGCGCGCCCTATTCCAGCCCCTTCTGCTTCTCGCGGTCGCTCCTGCGGTCACGGCACTTGCTCAGGAGCATGCCGTCACGCCGCTCTTCGTGGATTCTCCGATCGAGCTCGAACTCGACGGAATCCTCAGTGAGCCGCTCTGGGAGCGGGCCGCGGTGGTGCAAGACCTGACGGTCACCAGCCCGGTCGAGGGCGCTCGGCCCACCTATCCGACCGAGATACTCCTCGCCTATGACGCGGATGCCCTCTATGTGGGCATCCGCTGCCATGACGACCCTTCCCAGGTGCGCGCGCGCCAGATGGACTACGACGCCTTCGTGCGTTATGACGATGTCGTCGAACTCTGGTTCGATACCTTCCACACCCAGCGGTTTGCCTTCTGGTTCCAGATCACAGCGGGGGGGTCCCGAGGGGACGCCCTGATCGCGGACAGTGGCTCCAGCTTCAACAAGAGCTGGGATGGGATCTGGTACGGCCGTTCTCAGGTGGATGGGGAGGGTTGGTCCGCGGAGCTGCGCCTGCCCTTCAAGACCCTTGCCTTCGATCCCAAGGAAGATGCGTGGGGTTTCAACGTCCGCCGGGAACGGGTCGCCAATGGGGAGAGCTCTCGCTGGGCGAGTCCCTTCGTGGCCTACGATTTCTTCAATCTGGCCGAGGGCGGAGAATTGCGCGGGATGCACGGCATGCGCCAGGGCGCGGGGGTCGACCGCCCTATCTGAAATCAGGCATCACACGCGACCATACCGGCTCCGGTGGGACTTCCACCGACACGGACTTCGACGGGGGGCTGGACCTCAGTTGGCGTCCCACTCCGGCCAGCAGCGTACGCGTCACCACCAACACCGACTTTGCCGAGACCGAGGTAGACGAGCGCAGGGCCAACCTGACCCGCTTCCCCCTCTTCTTCCCCGAGAAGCGAGACTTCTTCCTCGAGGATGCGGGCATGTTCGAGTTCGGTCTGCCGGGTGGACGCCGTGGCGGGGGGGTCAGGCCCTTTTTCTCGCGAACGATCGGGCGGGCACCCGACGGTACGCCGGTCCCGATCCTGGCCGGGGTCAAGTTCACCGGGCGCATGGGTGACTGGAATCTCGGTCTGCTCGAGACTCGGGTGGACGACTTCGAGACCGACGATACGGGGCCGGTAGGGGAGCGCTCCTTAGGCGTGGTGAGGATCTCGCGCAACTTCGGGGGAGAGAACTCGGCCGGGCTGATCTTGACCCACGGAGATCCCGTGGGGTCCGGTTCCGCCCTGACCTATGGGGCGGATTTCCGCTTGGGGTCGACGCGCCTGTTCGGTGAAGGCCGTCCGGGGAGCCTGTGGGGCTACTACGTGGCCACGGCCAACGAGGGAGCCCCGGACGGCGCCAACTACGGGGTGCGGGCGCAGACGAGCTCCTCGTCCTGGGAGCACATGGCCGAGGTTTCGGTTACCGAGGAGAACTACGATCCGCGCATGGGCTTCGTGCGTCGCACCGGTGTGGCTCACCACCGCTACCGCATGGAGTACATCTGGCGCGGAGGTCCCGAGGATCGCTGGCGTCGCTACAGTTTTCAGATCGCACCGCATGTCGACCTCGACCTCACCGGAGGCGAGGATCGCAAGACCCTGCCTGTGACCTGGGCCGAGCTCGAGTTTCAGAGCGAGGACTCGATCGAGCTCAGCACGCAGTGGTTTCGAGAGACCCTGGAGGATGGCTTCGATCTCGCGGAGGGGGTCAACGTCGGACCTGGAGACTACGACGGGATGACGACCATCCTCGGGTTTCAAAGCAACGATCGCCGGCGGGTGACGGGTGAGGCTCGCCTCGAGGTGGGGGATTTCTTCGACGGCGACCTGGTGCGCTGGTCGGTCGAACCGAACTTCATCCCTTCCAAGTTCGTCAGCATGGGCCTTGGGTACGAGGACATCCACGCGGCCTTTGACGGTCCCGATCTCTCGACTCAGATCTACTCCATGCGACTCGATTTCACCTTCAACCCAGACCTCAACCTGCGCAACTTGGTGCAGTACGACAGCGAGAGCGCGGACCTCGGTTGGCAGAGTCGCCTGCACTGGATCCTCACTCCGGGCCAGGACCTCTACGTGGTAGCACTGCTGGGCTGGAACCGGCTGGATCGGGACAGCTTCTACCGCACCTCCGAGGAGCTCTCGGTGAAGCTCGCCTACACCCTGCGCTTTTGAGGGGGCGGGCCTACCCCTCCCGGTCTCCGCCGGAGCGGCTCAAGCGAAGTTGCCCACAGGCGGCGGCCTGCTCCAGGCCCCGCGGACGGCGCACGGTGGCGACCTGTCCTGCGGCGGTGAGGACCTCGACAAAGGCCTGCACGCGTTCCGGTCGTGGGCGCTCGAAGGGGATGGAGGGGGTGGGGTTGTAGGGGATCAGGTTGATCGTAGCGCGCCGTCCGCGCAGCCGCTCGGCCAGCCGCTCGGCGTGCCCTAGGCTGTCGTTCTCGCCTCCCAGCAGCACATACTCATAGGTCACCTCGCGGCCCGTTTGGGTGAACCAATCGTCACCGGCGGCGAGGACCTCCTCGATCGGCACTCCGGCCAGGGCCGGAACGAGTCGATCGCGCTGGTCCTGGTCGGGGCTGTGCAGGGAGATCGCCAGTTGAAAGCGAGGCTTGGAGCGCGCAGCACGGCGCAGGCGGCCTGGAAAACCGACGCTGGAGACGGTCACCTTGCGCGCACCCAGCTCGATCCCTTCGCGCACGGTTTCCAGGGCTGTGGTCAGCGCTTCCAGGTTGAGCAGCGGCTCGCCGATGCCCATGACGACGGCGCGGGAGATCGGGCCGAGCTGCGCTCCGCGACGAAACTGTTCCACGATCTCATGGGAAGCGAGGTTGCGCTCCAGTCCTTCCAGGCCGGAGGCGCAGAAGGGACAGCCCACTGGACAGCCGGCTTGGGTGGAGACGCAGAGAGTCGCTCCACGGCCGGGGCGGGTCGAGGGGATGAAGACGCACTCGACGGTGACTCTCGTGGGCTCCTCGAAGGCCAAGAGGAGTTTGGTCGTGCCGTCGGGAGCCACCCGGCGATCGACCTCATCTCCGGATGAGAGGGAGAACTCCGCGGCGAGGGCGGCGCGCAGGCGCCGAGGCAGCGAAGTCATCTCCTCAAACCTCTCCAAGCCGCGGCTGAGGGCCTCTCGGCGGACGATCCCTCCGTGGAAGGCGCGGCCTCCATGCTCCTCACACCAGCTCGCGAGGGCACGAGGGGAGAGGGAGAAGAGCGCCTTCACCGGCTCCCGGAGGTGGACACCTGGGCCAGGTGGCGCACGAGCTTTTCCGCCACCTCCGTTGCAGCGCTGCGAGCCTCATCGAGACTGGGCGGGTTGGCGCCCCCGACGGCCCGGTGTCCGCCTCCACCGTAGCGCTCCATGAGTTGACCGATGTGCATCGGTACGGCCGGCTTGTTCCAGGGATTCTCCCCGCAGGTGATGTGGTAACCGGAGCGGGTGGGGATCACGCCTACCGCGTAGGAGATCTCGGGATGATGGTAGAAGGGGGCAAAGCGCTCGCGGCGAATCTTGTCCGAAGAGGCGTCGTAGAGCAGGACGCCGCCGCGCAGCCAACGAACGGTGGGGGGGAACTGCTCCAGGGCTCGGTCCCGGTTACGCGAGGCGCGCTGGTGAGCCTTTTCCACCTCCTCGGCTCGCGCAACCTCCTCGAGGCTACCCTCGATCAGAGCCTGTGCCAGGCCATCGACCCACTCGGGGTTCGGTGCCACGGTCAAGGAACGCATGATGCGTAGGGCGGGTACATCGCCAAAGATCGCCTGCTCGACCGACTCGAAGCGCGCGGCGTCGATGACGTCGGACCAGCGAGCCATCTCGCGAAAGCGCTCCGAGGCTTCGAAGCCCCAGTGTTCTTCGGCATGGCGCAGGATCATCGGGGGGCACGACGGGGAGGTTTCGTCCCACAGCCAGCGCTCGCTCGCCGCGTAGGAGCTCCGCAGCTCTTCGCTGAGGAAGGTCGTGGGGTGGTGGTCGAACCAATACTCCGCCCGCGGGTGGAAGTGGAAGTCGACGATGGCGAAGCGCTCCCCTGAACCGAACTCGCCCCAGTTCCGGCGCTGGTCGTAGTTGATGTTGTGCAGGGAGATGTCACTCTCGCCGCGCTCGCGCAGAATGTTGGCCAGGATCGCGCCGGCGCACATGCCGTCGAAATCGCGGTGGTAGTAGATCGTGAGTTTGCCGCTTCCCATCTTGGCGCAGTCTACACCGGGGCGGCACAGGAGACCCTCGTCAGGCCTTGGATTCGGGAGCCCTGGTCGTGCCGCTCCTAGCTGGTGTCTGCATTCAGGCGCTCTCGCGCTCTTCCTCGTCCGCGGGATCCTCGTCGTCCTCTAGGAGGGCGTGGGGGATCTCGGGCTCTTCCTCCAAGATGGGGGCAATGTCATCGGCGGTCAGACCGTGGGCAAGGGAGCGCTCACCTCGCGCGACCTCGGCATCGACGACGAATGTCTCCTCGTCGGTTCGGCAGGGCAACTCGTAGAGCAGATCCAGGAGGATGTCCTCCAAGATCGAACGCAGGGCGCGCACCCCGGTCTCACGCTCGATCGCCGTGTCGGCGACGACGTAGAGGGCTTCATCCGTGAACTCCAGGGTCTTCCCGGAGAGTTCGAAGAGGCGCCTGAACTGGCGCACGAGGGCGTTCTTCGGCTCGGTCAAGATGCGCACCAACTCGGTGCGTCCCAGGGTCTCGAGGGTCGCGATCACCGGCAGTCGCCCGATGAACTCGGGAATCAGGCCGAACTCCATCAGGTCCTTGGGGACCAGGTGACGCACGTACTCGTCACGTGCTCCAGGCTCACCGAGAGGAGGGACGGTGGCTCCGGTCCCGCTCTTGTGCTGGCCCTCCAGGCGCGTGTCGCGGCCGAAACCGATGACGTCCTGGCCGATACGCTTGGCGATGAACTCCTCGATGCCGCTGAAGGTGCCTCCGCAGATGAAGAGGATGTTGGCGGTATCGATTTGGATGTAGGACTGCTCGGGGTGCTTACGGCCGCCTTGGGGCGGGACCGAAGCGGTCGTGCCCTCCAGAATCTTGAGCAGGGCCTGCTGGACGCCCTCGCCGGAAACATCGCGTGTGATGGAGACGTTGCCGGTCGTACGGCCGATCTTGTCGATCTCGTCGATGTAGATGATCCCCTGCTGTGCACGCTCCACGTCGAAATCGGCGGCCTGCAGGAGCTTGAGCAGGATGTTCTCGACATCCTCACCGACGTAACCGGCTTCGGTCAGGGTCGTGGCATCCGCCATGGCGAAGGGCACGTCGAGCATGCGCGCCAGGGTGCGCGCCAGGAGAGTCTTGCCCGAGCCCGTCGGGCCGACGAGCAGGACGTTGGACTTTTCGATCTCGACCGAGCCGAGCTCCGAACCGTCGCCTTCCTCTACATCTGTGCTGCCGAGCTGGCGTAGGCGGTTGTAGTGGTTGTAGACCGCTACCGAGAGGACCTTCTTGGCCCGCTGCTGGCCGACGACGTACTCGTCGAGGCGCCTGGCGAGTTCGATCGGTGTGGGCAGGCGATCGGTGGAGCTGGTCGTGGGGGCCGGTCCGGTGCCGCGTCGGGCCAGCTGGCCGTCGGGGTGGCGGCGCTGCTCCTCCTGCAGGATCGAGTTGCAGATCTCGATGCACTCATTGCAGATGTAGACCCCCGGGGGGCCGGCGATCAGCGACGCGACCTGGTGGCGCGGCTTCTCGCAGAAGGTACAGCGCTCGATCTGGCGCCCGGTCTTGCGCGAAGAACTCATAGGAGCCTCAATCCTAACCCGCCGGGGGCGGGAGCGAAGGCGACCGATTCGGGAAGGTCCGCCACTTCCCAGCCCCGATACGAGGCAGATCTTCGACCGGGGACCGACACCCGCTCTCGGGAGCCGTGGTGGAGAACGGGGGTGGCCGGTAGTCGGCCGCCCCTATCTAGGCTTGGAACTATTTGGGACTCAAGCGCCTTCGCGCTCGACGATCTCATCGATGAGACCGAACTCCTTCGCCTCTTGGGGGGACATGAAGTTGTCCCGATCCGAGGCCACGGCAATCTCCTCCGGCGTCTTTCCAGAGTGTTTCGCGAGGATCGCCTCGAGCTGACCCTTCATTTTCATGATCTCGGTGACCTGGATCTCCATGTCCTTGGCCGTGCCTCCCGTGCCGCCCGAAGGCTGGTGGATCATGACCCGCGAGTGGGGCAGAGCGAAGCGCTTGCCCGCGGTTCCCGCGGTGAGTAGGACGGCGCCCATCGACGCCGCCTGGCCCAGGCAGTAGGTCGCGATGTCCGGCTCGACGAGCTGCATCGTGTCGTAGATCGCAAGCCCCGCGGTGACGGATCCTCCCGGGGAGTTGATGTACATCTTGATGTCCTGGTTGCGGCCGGTCTTGTCCAGGAAGAGGAGCTGCGCCATCACGGCGTTGGCGACCTGGTCGTCGATCGGCGTGCCGAGGAAGATGATGCGATCCTCGAGCAGGCGCGAGTAGATGTCGTACTGGCGTTCGCCTCGGCCGGTCTTCTCGATGACGAAGGGGACGGGATAGTAGTTCTGCATGGGCGGTGGGCTTGGCGCGGGATGGGAGCGGCGGGGGGAGCGGCTCCGCGGGGAATCCGCCCCAGGGGGCCGCTGTCTAGATCGGACGATCAGCTCGGTTCCTTGATCTCGGCCTGGTCGTACAGGAAGCGCCGCACCTTGCGCTCCAGGAGCTCGATGCTCATCTGCTGGATCAGGCCGTTTTCAACGTAGTATTTGCGTACCTCCTCCACCGATGTCTCGTTGCGGGAGGCGATGTTCTCGAGTTCCGCGTTGATCTCGTCCTCGGTGACGAGCAATCCTTCCTTCTCACCGAGGGCTTCCACGATCAGGAGAGCTCTCATGCCCTTCTCCGCGTCCTCGCGGGCGGTCTCGCGCTGCTCCTCGAGCTGGTCCTTGATCGTCTCGGGGGGGACGCCCTGGCGGACCATCTCCTCGGCCAGGTTGCGCAGGCGGATCTCGGTCTGCTCTTCGAGCATGGGCGCCGGGAGGGCCAGGTCCGTCTCCTCGATCAGTCGGTCGAGCAGGGCGGCCTCAATCCGATCGCGCTCGCGTTTCTCGGCGGCCTCCTCGAGCTTCTCCTTGATCCTGGTCTCCAGCGCCTCGGCATCGCTGACTTCGAGCAGGGCCCAGAGCTCCTCGTCGGAGGGAGGCACCAGGTCATAGGCTTCGTTGACGGTGATGCGGCAGATGCCCTCCTTGCCCCGGGCCTCCTCCGTCTCGATGTATTCGGGGAGGGTGACCGGGCACTCGCGAACCTCCTCGTCACGGCAGCCGCTGAGCGCTTCCTCGAAGGCTTGGGGGTCGACGCCCGGCGGCGGAGTGTGGATGCCCAGGCGCAGGCCGGTTCGCTCGAGCACGGGCTCGCCTTCGTAGAGGAAGGCGACGTCGCAGACAGCCATGCCCTGCTCACCGAGGCCCTCGTCACCGACAGGCTCCGGCGTGGCCCGTTCGCGGCGGAGCTGTTCGATCGTGGCCTCGACCTGCTCGGGAAGCACCGGCTCGAGTTCGGATTCGATGACCTGATTCTTGTACTCGGGGAGCTCGAACTTCGGCTTGAGACTGATCTCGAAGTCCAAGCTGAAGCCTCCGTCTTCGCCGCGGGTCATCGCCTCGTTGGGAACTCGGGGATGGGAGAGGGGGCTGAGGTCGTTCTCGTCCAGGGCCTGCTTGTAGGCACGGCGGACGAACTCCTCCATGACATCCTTCTGCACCTGCTCCCCCATGCGCTTCTCGATCAGCGCCGGCGGGACCTTGCCCGGCCGGAAGCCCTTCATGGTGACGTTGCGGCTGACCTTGCGCAGGGCGCCCTTGTACTCCTGCTCGAACTCCTCGGGGGGGATGGAGAGGGAGACCTTGGCCAGGCTGGCTTCAGAGGTGTCGACGTTTACTTGCACGGTGCTGGGGGGCACGGGAGGTGGATGGTGGGGGAGTCGGTGGCAAAGAGGGGTAGAGATTGAACCCTTCGCCGAGCGGGGAGTCCACCCCGGGCGCTCCCGATGCGTATTCTGGGGCCGGCTTTCGGAGGCCCAATTCGATGGAGATCACCCTACAGAGTCACGCCGACGCCGCTGAGGCCCGGTCCCTCGTCCCCAAGCTCGATGCCTATATCCGCTCGGCCCTGGCCGACATCCGGGACGGGGAGCCACCTCCGGGTGGGGGGGAGGCGCTGCTCGCCCGAGCCTTCGCCGGGCCCGAGGGGGTCGTGCTCAGCGCGCGTGACCCCAAGGGTGGTGAGTGCGTGGGAATCTGTATCACGACCGCACTCCAGGATCCTCTGACCGGGGATGACCTGCCCGCGCTGGTCCTCCTGTGGGTCGATCCCCGCTGGCGGCGCCGGGGGCTGGCGCGTGCCCTGGGGGAGAGGGCCCGCGAGGAGCTGGCCGGGCGGGGTTTTCAGCGCTTGGCTGCCCGGGTCGAGAGCGGAGACGATGCCCTGATCGCCATGGGAGAGCGGTGGGGCTTCGTGCGCGTTCTCGAGTGGATGGTGCGTGAAGGATGACCCGCGTAGTCGTGCTCACGGGCGCGGGCATCTCGGCGGATTCGGGATTGGACACCTTTCGCGGCCAGGGTGGACTCTGGGAGGGAGTGCCGGTCCAGGAGGTCGCCACGCCGGAGGCTTGGGCGCGGGACCCGGGCAGGGTCTGGCGTTTCTACCAGGCGCGGCGCCGACGCCTGCAGGACGTTCAGCCCAACGCCGCTCACCACGCCCTGGTGCGCCTGGCGGCGGCCTTGGCGCGGTCGGGAGGCGAACTGACTCTGGTCAGTCAGAACGTGGACGATCTACACCAGCGCGCCGGGAGCGAGGTGCTCGACATGCATGGCCAGCTCCTGCGCCTGCGCTGTGAGTCCTGCGGTGTGACCGCTTGGGACAGTGAGCACCTCGGGGATGACGAATTCGTCACCTGTTCGGCCTGCGCCTTCCCGCGCTTGCGGCCGGATGTCGTCTGGTTCGGTGAGACGCCCTACCACCTCAGCGCCATCGACGCGGCCCTCTCGCGTGCGAACAGGTTCATCACCATCGGCACCAGCGGAAGCGTCTATCCCGCGGCCGGCTATCTCGACTGGGCGCGCGCGGCCGGGATCGAGACCTGGGTCCAGGGCCTGGAGAGGCCCGAAAACCTTCATCCGCGGGACCGCTTTCTGCCCGGTCGGGCGGCCGAAGTCCTCCCCGCTCAGGTCGAGGAGTGGATCCAGGCCTGGGGCCTTTGAGGCGTGCCGGCGGCGATGTCGATCAGCCGGGAGAGGGAGTCGCCCGCCGCCAGGGAGCGCGCGGCAGCCGGTTCGAGCCAGGAGAGGGCATTGGACTCCTGCGAGCAGCGTTCCCGAGCGCCGGATGGGGCCCGGGCCAGGTAGCGCACGTCGAAGTGGCGGTGCTGGGGTTCACCGGGGCGGGCGGGGATCACATGGATGTCGAGGTCGACGGGCTCGGCGCTGATCCATTCCGGCACGATACCGCTCTCCTCGACCGTCTCGCGCCAGGCGACTCCGAGCAGGTTGGCATCCCCATCGCAGTGTCCACCGAATTGCAGCCAGCGTCCGAGCTTGGCGTGGTGGTGCAAGAGGACGCGCGTGGCGCTCGAATCGAGTAGCAGGCAGGAGGCGGTCAGGTGCCCCTCCAGGCAGGAGCGCAGGTGCGCATCCCGCGGATGGGCGTCGATCCAGGCCAGGATGCGCTCGCGAGCCTCGGCTTGCACCGCAAGGGTCGGAACGAAGCGGACCAGGATCTCGCGGGCGACCCGAAGGTCTTCGCTGGGGGTGAAAGGCGCCGCCCTCTCAGCCACGGCTGAACTTGCGGTGCGGCCCCTTGCGGGCCTCGATGTCCTCGCCGTGGCCGCGCTTCCATTCCTTGTAGGACTCGTAGTCACCGTGGTGGAAGACCACCGCACCCTCGCCCTCGAAGGCCAGGATGTGGGTGGCGATGCGGTTCAAGAAATAGCGGTCGTGGGTGACCACGATCATCGAGCCGGCGTAGTTCAAGATGGCCTCTTCCAAGACGCGCAGGGTGTCCAGGTCCAGGTCGTTGGTGGGCTCGTCGAGGATGATCAGGTTGGCCGGCTCGCGGAGCATCTTGGCCAGGAGGACACGGTTGCGCATTCCCCCCGAGCACTGCCCGAGGGGGCGCTGCTGATCCTCACCCTTGAAGTTGAAGCGGGCCACGTAGGCGCGCGAGTCGATCGTCGCGCTGCCGAAGGGCAGTTGTTCGTTGCCGTCGGTGATGTTCTCGAAGACGGTCTTGTCGTCGTCGAGCACCGTGCGGGACTGGTCGACGAAGCTCATCTCGACCGTGGACCCGATCGAAACCTCGCCTTCATCGGGGGTCTCCATGCCCATGATGATCTTCATCAGGGTCGACTTTCCCAGTCCGTTGGCGCCGATGACTCCCAGCTTGGCGCCCGGCGGGACCTCGAAGGTGAGGTGCTCGAAGAGCCTGCGCTCTCCGTAGCCCTTGGCCAGGTCCCGCACCTCGATCACCTTGTCTCCCAGGCGCGGTCCGGGGGGGATGCGCAGCTCGATCGCATCGAGCTGCTCCTCGAGCTTTTGGTTCTTGAGCTCCTCGTAGGCTTTTAGGCGTGCCTTGGACTTTTTCATGCGCGCTGCCGGGGTACTGCGCACCCACTCGAGCTCCCGCGCCAGGGCCTTCTCGCGCCGCGCCTCCGAGGACTTGCGGTGATCGAGTTCGCGCTGCTTTTGTTCCAGGTATTCGGTGTAGTTGCCCTTGTAGGGCTTGCCCTTGCCACGCTCGATTTCGAGCATCCAGCCGACGACGTTGTCGAGGAAGTAGCGGTCGTGGGTGACCAGTATCACCAGCCCCTCGTATTCGGCCAGGTGCCCTTCGAGCCAGGCGATCGATTCCGCATCCAGGTGGTTGGTGGGCTCGTCGAGCAGCAGGATGTCGGGGTGTTCGAGCAGGAGCCGGCAGAGGGCGACTCGGCGGCGCTCACCGCCCGAGAGGGTCTTGACGTCGCGCTCCAGGGGTGGGACCTGGAGCGCGTGAGCCGCCTGCTCCAGGCGGGAGTCCAGGTCCCAGATGCCCTTGGTGTCCATCTCGTGCTGCAGGTGGTCGTACTCCTCGGTCAGCTTCTCGAGTTCGGCCCCCTCCGCATCGGCCATCAGGGTCATGACCTCCATGTAGCGCGCCTCGATGGCCCGCAGATGGTCGACGGCGACATCGATGTTCTCGCCGACGGTCTTCTCCTCGTCGAGGGGAGGTTCCTGTTCGAGGTAACCGATGGTCTGATCGCCGACCGCCTTGGCGACGCCCTCGAAATCGGTGTCCTTACCGGCAATGATGCGCAGCAGCGTCGATTTGCCGGCACCGTTGAGACCGATCAGGCCGATCTTGGCTCCCTCGAGGAACGAGAGGGTGATGCCCTTCAGGACCTCACGTTGGTCATAGAACTTGTGCAGGTCCTGAATCTGGTAGACGATCTTTTCCTCGGCCATTTTTCTTCCTCGCGCTTGGCGGCCGGGGAGGATATCGGCCCGCTGCCCGCTCGCCTACCCCGGCGCCAATCGCAGCAGCCCCCAGGTCAGCTCCCCAGCGGTACGGGAGTCCAGCGGGACCCACGAGGTGCGTCCACTTCTGGCCGACCCTCACCCCGATCGCGCAGGAGGAGCAGGACCCGCGCCCGCCCGACATCCTCGTAATCCGGTTCGGGGTAGGTCGAACCTGCGAGTTCCGTCTCGGAACCCACGTCTTCCTGCAGGATGGCGCGGACACCCGGGATCAGGGAGAGGTGGCGTTCGCTGGCGCGGCCGGGTCCGTGGGTGTCATGCAGCTCGAAGAGGACTCGCAGGGCGCGCACCGTCCGGCGTGCGCCGAGACCGTCTTCGACGAAGATGAGGTCGATCTCGAGGTCGGAGAGGACCTGGGCCAGGTGGGAGCGGGCGGCCCAGGTGAGTCCCATGCTCCAGGAGCGGGTGAAGGGCAAGATGTGTTCCGGTCCCTCGGGCTCGGGTTCGTCCCGCATCAGGCCGCGCACGAACCACAGGTGTGGTGCCAGGAAGTAGCCCCTGCCCCGCTCATAGGTGCGTCCCGAGGCCTCGTTCAACGCGCGCGTCACCGCTCGGAAGACCCTTCGGCGCATGTCCTGGATCCAACGCCGCTGGAGGCGCGCGCCCGCGCCGGGCTCCGCCAACCAGCCCGGAGGAACCTCAGGGGGCAGGGTCGGACCGAAGAGCGGGTCGATAGGCGCGGCGTCCGGGCGGAAGAAGAGGCGCAGCTCTCCACGCTCCGAGCGCCTGCCGGCCCGTCGCCAGCCCAGCTTGCGCAGGGCCGCGAGGTCGGAGGGGGAGACCTGGCCATCGAGACGGACGGGGGGGCGGCGCCGGCCGGCGCGCTCGAAGGCGAGGGCACGACCGGAGAGACCCACCAGGAGCACGAGCAGCGTCACCGAGAGGGTGAGCAGGGACCAGGCCAGGGTGCGGCCGAGGAAGCGCGTCAGCGCCATGGTGGTCACCCCTGTCGCGGGGCGCCAGAGCTCATCCCCGAGGCAGAGGAGCAGGGGGATGCAGGTGAGGGCCAGGCCGACGCTGCCGACCACCATGGCAAGGGAGCGCCAGCGCAGGCCGTAGGTGCGTCCGCGGTGGTGCCACACGAAACCGTGGCGCGCCGGGCAGGCGGCCAGGACGAGGGCGGCGAGGGCGGTGACCGCTAGGGCGGCGAGGGCGGCATAGCGGGCCGGGACGAAGGCGGCGGCGAGGAGCAGGGCAGCGGCACCGATCAGGGTGCCCCGTCGCCGGCCCAAGCGCGGCCGGCCCCGGTCCGTCACGTGGGAGAGACGATCGCTCTGGGCGGCCAGGGGGAGCATGAAGCCGAGGAAGGCGACGAAGCCGGCCCAGAGCCATGCAAGCCCCAGGAGCAGGAGGTAGGCGACATAGCTCGTGTCCGCCAGGGCGCGCAAGCCTTCCGGTGTGAAGCGTGAGAGGGGGATCAGGACGCCTAGTAGCGCCCCCGCGGCCAGGGCCTCCAAGAGGAGCACGCCCGGGATCCGCTGGGGCAGGGGTGGAGTGCCGCGGAAGTCGATGCCGATGCGCACGCCCCCGGGCAGAAGGTGTTTGCAGCGCTGACGCAGGTGGTCGACCCCCCGGGTCAGGGCAGCGACCCAGGCGATGTCTACCTGTCGATGCAGGACCAGGGTTCCGAGGGCCAGGGCCAGGAGGCCGGAGAGGAACAGCCCGTCCACCGCGTCGCTGCGCCAGTGTCCCCCCAGGTTCTCCAGGGCGAGCAGAGCGGAGAGCCACACCGCAGCCGCCAGCCAATCCTCCCGTCGCGCGCGGAGGTGGGTGGGCCGGGGGAGGCGCAGGCGCAGATGCATGCACCGAGACTAGCTCATGGGCGGAGGCGATGGAGGCCCCGGCCCGTTATCCTCTTGCGCCCTCATTCTCGGTAGCCCCTCCTCATCCCCATGGATTTCAAGAAGACCCTCGGTATTCAGGACCTGAACTCCGGTGCCTACGCAGGCGAGTGGCTCGCCACCAGCGGCCCCCCGCTCGAGACCCGCAATCCCGCCACGGGTGAGCTCCTCGCGGTCGTCACCCAGGCGACCGCAGCCGAATACGACCAGGTGGTCGATCGGGCGGCGGAGGCCTTCGAGCGTTGGCGCGAGATTCCCGCCCCCAGGCGGGGTGACATCGTCCGTCGGGTGGGCAACGCCATCCGCGAACACAAGGATGTCCTGGGGCGGTTGATCTCCCTGGAGATGGGCAAGATCATTCAGGAGGGTTGGGGTGAGGTGCAGGAGTGCATCGACATCTGCGACTTCGCCACGGGGCTCTCGCGCCAGCTCTACGGTTTGACCATGCCCAGTGAGCGGCCCGGCCACTCGATGCGCGAGCAGTGGCATCCCCTGGGCAGCGTAGGCATCCTGACCGCCTTCAACTTTCCGATGGCGGTCTGGGCTTGGAACACGGCCTTGGCTTGGGTCTGTGGCGATGCTTGCATCTGGAAACCCAGCCCCAAGACGCCGCTGTGCGCCATCGGATTGGTCAACGTCGTGCGTCCCGTGCTGGAGGAGGAGGGTCTGGGCGCCCTGGCCTCGCTCGTCATCGGCAGCAACGAGGAGGTCGCCGCGCGCATGCTGGACGACGAACGCTTGCCCTTGATCTCCTTCACCGGATCGTCCCAGGTCGGCAAGCACGTCGCCGGTCGGGTGGCGGGCCGCTTCGGCCGAACGATTCTCGAGTGTGGCGGCAACAACGCCATCATCGTCATGGAGGACGCCGACCTGGACATGCTGCTGCCCGCGACCCTTTTCGGTGCGGTGGGGACCGCCGGCCAGCGCTGCACGACGACGCGCCGTCTTCTCGTCCAGCGCGGTGTCTTCGACGAGATCAAGAGTCGACTGGTGCGCGCCTACGACGACATCCGCATCGGCGATCCGACCGAGGAGGGCACCCTCTGCGGTCCCCTGATCGACCAGGCCGCCGTCGAGACGATGCAGAAGGCCATTGCGGACTGCCAGGCCGAGGGGGGGGAGCTCCTGCGCGGAGGCGAGCGGGTGCGGCCGGAGGGCTGCGAGGAGGGAAACTTCGTCTCGCCCGCCATCCTGGTCGCGCGCAACGACTTCAAGACCGTGCAGCAGGAGACCTTTGCTCCGATCCTCTACCTGATCCCCTTCGATACCCTGGATGAGGCCATCGCCCTGCACAACGGCGTTCCGCAGGGGCTTTCGAGCGCGATCTTCACCCGTGACGTGCGGGCGGCGGAACGCTTCCTCTCGGCCGTGGGGTCGGATTGCGGGATCGCCAACGTCAACATCGGCACCTCGGGGGCGGAGATCGGCGGAGCCTTCGGCGGTGAGAAGGAGACCGGTGGTGGCCGGGAGTCCGGGTCGGATGCCTGGAAGGCCTACATGCGCCGCCAGACCAACACCGTCAACTGGTCGAGCGAGCTCCCGCTCGCCCAGGGCATCCAGTTCGGCTGAGCCTGCTTCGGCTGCGGCTGGGTCTGCCTCGGCTGGGTCTGCCTCGGCTGGGCCTGCCTCGGCTGGGATCGGGCAAAGGAGCGGGGAAGGCCCCCCTGGGACCTTCCCCGCTCGCGTCGCTTGCATCGCACCCCCCCGGGCCGTGACTACGGCTCGGGTGTCTGTTGTACATCCGCAAGAAGGGCGCTGAAGGTCTGCAGGTTCGCAGTCCCCTGTCCCTCCAGCAGGGTTTCGAGGTCCCCACCTCCCAGCATCTGCGCCGCCCGGAAGAGGAAGAGAGGGTCCCCCGTTTCCTCATAGGCGTAGGCCAGGCTGGCGAAGTACTCGTGGTTGGTCGTATAGCTGCCAAAGGCATCGGACGGCAAGTTGAAGCAGAAGTCCCCTTCGGAGGGATCGGAAGGCCCGACGCCATAGAAGTTCCAGGGCTGTCCCGCTTCTTCGTTCCAGAAGGGGGGCGTACAGGCGGCCCGTACGTTTCCAACCAGGGTCTCAGCGATCCGCTTCGCCCGCTCCTCGTCCACACCCTGGAATACGCTGCGCTGCATACCGCGCAGGGCATTGTCGGTGTAGGAGCTGTGACCTAGGTAGCGGATGCGATACTTGCCATCGAACTGCTTGGTTCCGACGTAGCTGGACATGATGTTGCCTGAGCAGGTCGAGGCGCCATCCTCGGCGACCTGGGCGATCTTCTCGAACCAGGGGTAGAGCCGCTCGCGCAGTTCCGTGTCACCTACCAGGTAGGCCGCGACGGAGACATCCGTGCCCCAGCCCTCGGCGCGGGAGAGATCGACTCCCTGGCCCGGATACTCGGCGACGTAGTCCATGCGTGCGCGCAGTCCTGTCCCTTGGACGTATCCATAGGCGCTGTTGGTGTGCTCGTGGAAGCCGAGGCGGAAGATCTCCTCCGCGGCGATGAGCTGATCCTTGGCGAGCGAATCGTTGGCCATCCAGGCGAGCAGCTTCAGGTTGCGCGTGTAGCGGATGAAGTGCTGGATGTCGATCGGCATCCACCCCTTGAGGGCGTCTCGATAACCGGGCACACGACCCTGGGCCTCGGCGGCTTCGATCTGGAACATCGGCGCGTCATTGAAGCCGAAGGGGTCCGAACCGGGGTTGGGTCGGATGTAGAAGGATCCGTTGGCGTAGGGTGCACCGAACCCCTCGGTGACCATGATGTCCTCGACCCGTGTGGGCGTGCCGTCAGAGCCGAAGAGAGCCGTCGGCTGACGGTCGCTATAGGCGCGCAGCCGCAGTTGGGCCAGCTCGTAGCCCTCGGGTCGGCCGACGCTGAGCTCCACCAAGCCGTCGGTGATCATGATCTCGTCCCCCCCGGTCATACCCCCATAGGCCACCCCCCAGGGCTGGGCCCAGCCCATCGCGGCGGAGATGAAGGGGTAACTGCCACTCTCACCCGTGGCGAGCTGATCACGGCAGGTCTGCCACCTTCCGACCAGGTCCGCCTCGAGCGCGTCCAGGTTCAGGTAGCTGAGATCGGGCAGGCGGTGGGCCTGGGGAAACCAGCGCGCCGTGCGCGGGTTCCACCAGGACCAGTAGGCCTCTCCGTTGGTCTGCGTTCCGGGACGGCAGTAGGCCAGGCGCTCCCCGTGCAGCATCGCCTCGGCCTCCTTGCGCGCCTCCGGGGTGCGCCAGATGGCGAGACGCCGAATGAAGCGACTCTGCTTGGGCAGGCAGTGGAGCTTGCCGTTCGCCAGGGGCTTCACCAGGGGCAGGGCCCAGTGGTTTCCGAGGGGCCCTCCCTGGCCGAGGGAGGGGTGCTGGAAGAGCGTGCTCGCCTTCCATCCGGAGGGCAGGTGCAGGACCAGGTCCTCGAAGAAGAGGTCGTCCATGGCCGTGTCATTGCTCGTCGATGGATCGAGCCCGTCCATGCCGTTGTGGACGTGCAGGTCAAGGAGGAACCACTCCTCGGAGTCGAAGGTGGTCACGTAGGCGTGGACGCCCATCATGTGGTCCAGTGTTCCCTGGTTGCCACCCTTGGGTTGCGTGGGGAGCAGGACCTCATGCACCGCATACTCAGCGGCGAGGGCGCCCTCGCGCAGCTCCCGTGCACGGGGGTCCTTGGCCAGGACCTGGGCGAAGAGATCCGCCTTGTAGACGTTGCCGAAAACGTCCTTGGTGGAGAGGGTCAGGGCACCTGGGGTGGCCAGCATCTCCTTGACGTCTCGATCGAGTCGCATCTTGGCTGCGTCGTGATCCTTTTGGACGACGAACAGGGGCATGCGGTCCCCCGGTGCCACCTTGGGACCTCGTCGGACACGGGCGATCAGCTCGACGACCGAAGCGCCATCCTCGGGGTCGGGATAGCGGCTGACGACCTCGACCTGCGTGCGCGCGGTTTGCCCGGGCCAGGTGACGACCGCCAGGGGCGTCGTTCCTTCGTCAGCGTCCTGCTCCGGCAGATAGGTCCCCTCGGGTACGGGCAGGGTCGCCCGTACGATGAACTCCTTGGCGTCCGGAGCGACCAGGTCGAGCTTGGCGACCACGTCGTGACGAGTGACGGATTCGCCCCCGTCCTCGGCGGCGTTCCCCAGGCCCGCTGACTGCGATCCTCCCCCACATCCGGTCACCAGCGCTCCCAGTAGGAGCGCGGTCAGGCCGTGCTTCATTTCGCATCCCCCGTGCGACAGTTCCCCTTCGAGCCCCCCCCGGGGCCCATCTACCGCAGCGCTTATCGGCTGGACGGTAGATGGGGATTGAATCCTTCCGTAGGACCCGGGTCAGTTCCCATACAGGGACTGGGCCAGGGCCAGGAGGGCCGAACGGGATTCGAGCCAGGTCTCACCTCCCGCGACCAGGGAGGTCCAGAGCGGGCCGCCGAGCATCTCCTCGGCGCGCTGGAGGAAGAGAGGGTCGCCCGAGTGGACGTAGGCGTACGCCAGGGGGCTCCAGGTGTCCTCTCGGTCGACGTAGGTGTCGTAGGCGTTGTGTGGAACGTCCTCGCAGAACTCGCCGATCCCCAGGCTGCTGTCGGTCGGTGCGACACCGACCGACCACCAGATGCCCTTGTCCTGGGCGTTCCAGAAGGGGGCTTGCAGGCCTGCGCGAACCGAGGCGACGACGATGTCGTCGAGGGTCGTGGCGCGCTCGGGATCCGCACCGCGGAAGACGCTTTCGTTCATGCCGACCAGGGCGTGTTCCAGGAAGGCGGATTCGTTCGCACGGCGCACCAAGTAGCGGCCTCCGAAGAGCTTGCTGAAATACTCCGCCTGGATGTTGCCGGTACAGGTCGACTGCCCATCCTCGACCAACTGGGCGATGCGCTCGAACCAGGGCAGCTTGGCCTGGCGCCAGGCTTCGCCCGCTACGGAATAGGCGGCGCTGGCGCAGTCGATCCCCCAGGCCTCTCCACGCCCCAAGGCAACGCCCTGGCCGGGATAGTCCTTGACGTGGTTCATCTTCGCCAGCAGGCCCGAGCCGGGAGCGTAGCCCCAGGCGCCGACAGGGAAACGGTGGAAGGAGAGGTGGAAGACCTCCGCCGAGGCGATGAGGAGATGGCGTGCCAGGCTGTCGTTGCCGAGCCAGGTGAGAACCTTGAGGTTGCGCGTGTAGCGGATGTAGTGCTGGAGGTCGATGGGTTGGAACTGCTCGAGCGCCTCGTGGGAGCGTTCGCGCAGACCCAGTGCCTTTGCTGCACGATCCTGGAAGTCCGGTACATCCTCGAACCCGAAGCCGGCCTGGGGGCGGATGTAGAAGCCACTCACCGCGTACGGCCCGTTCGGCCCGTGGATGAGCAGGTCGGGCACCTGGGTCGGGCGGCCCTGGAGGTCGTAGAGGGCGGTGGGCTGACGGTCGGAGTAGGCGCGTGTGATGAGTTGTGCCAACCGATACCCCGCCCTCGAGCCCGCAGCGGCTACCCGCAGACCGTCCCAAGGGTTAATCTCATCCCCGCCGGTCATGCCCCCATAGGCCACTCCCCAGGGGTGGGCCCAACCCAAGAGTTGCGAGAACATGGGGTAGCTCCCCTTCGAGCCTTCGGCGAGCTGTTGCTCGCGCTTTTTCAGCTCGGCTTGCAGTTCATCGTCCAGGTGGGCCAGCCCCAGGTGGTCGAGGGTCGGCAGTGGGAAGCGTTGGGGGAAGTAGCGTGCGGTCTTTGGGTTCCACCAGGACCAGAGCGGTTCACCCGTGGGGCTGGTGCCCCGGCGTGCAAAGGCCAGGCCGCGCTCTTCGAGGGCGACCCGGGCGCGGCCCTCCCAGCCCGGTAGGGCAATGGCGTAGCGACGGACCATGCGTGCCTGGCGAGGCATCACGTAGAGAGCCTCCCCATGCTCTGCCAAGAGCTGATGGTCGCGCAGAGCACCGACGTCCAGGATCGGTCCCATGACGGGGCTTTCGAAGGCCGGCAGGACCCGCCAGGGCCCGGGGAGACGCAGGCGCAGGTCGCGGAAGTAGACGCTGTTCAACAGGTCGTCGCGTTCATCGTCTGGGTTGCGCCCGTCGAAACCGTTGTGAACCTCCAGGTCGAGCAGGATGTAGCCCTCGCTGTCGAAGGTTCGGATCCAGGCTCGAATCCCCATCATGTGGGGGAGGGTTCCCTCTGGACCGCTTGCGGGGAACTCCGGCAGGAGGATGCGGTGCAGAGTCAGCTCGCGTACCACGGCTCCATCCCGGCGGAGCTCATAGCTCCCCTTGCGGATACCCGCCCCAAGGTCGGCCAGGTAGCGATGTTCGAAGAGATCGCGGGTGCGCATCTGGAACGCACCCGGGGTGCTGAGCAGCTCCTCCACCGCGGGGTGCAGGGTGAGCTGGGCGGGGCCCTGGGGGAGCCGAGCCACCTCATAGGTGACTCGATCGCCAGGGGAAGCTCCGGGGGGCCGCTCGACCCGTGCATAGAGTTCGACCACGTCGGTTCCGTCGGCGGAGGCGGCATAGCGGCTGACGCTCTCTGCCTGGGTCACCGCCCGTGTGCCGTCGGGGAGCAGGATCGACAGGGGACTCAGTGCGGCCCCGGGCTGCATCACCCCTCGGGGCAGGGGCAGGGTGGCGTGCAGAAGGAAGCTCTTCGGCGCGGGGAGGTTCAGGGCGAGCTCCCCGACGATCTCCTGGGCGCTCACGGGTATCGCTCCGCCCAGGCCCAGGGCGAACCCCACAAGCAGCCCGAGCCGGAGTAGGCCTGCGTGAGCACGATCACTGGTGATTCCAAACGCGTTCATGGTTTCCCCTCAGTTCTCGCCGGGGCGCCGCCGGGCCTCGCCCGCGGGGGACGGGTGGGCCGGCCGGTCGATCGGCGTGGTGGGGCGCCTAGCGCCGCCAGGGGGGGAACCTAGCGGGCCGCGCCATGGGGGGAAGTCCCTATTCGGCGCGGTCTCTCTTCTGGACACGGACGGGAAGCCAAGCCGGCCGCAGGGAGCCCCAAACGCAGGGCGTCCGTTCCCGGTCCAGCCGGGAACGGACGCTGAATGGACGCCTGCGGCCGTGTGCGGCTCACAGAACAGGCCAGGGACCTAGCTCAGAGGCGCACGTATTCGAACTCGATCGGCTGGCCGTTGATACCGCGCAGGGGCGGTGCGATCCAGGCCGCGAACTTGCCCGGTTCGGTGACGGGCTTCATCAGCGACTCGACATAGTCGCGGTCCTTTTCCGTCGGCAGCCACTCGTGCTGCCGCTCTGCAAAGGTGCGCTCGTCGATGGGGTTGCCCTCGGGGTCGAAGTGTGCTCCGGCGAACTCGCCGATCGTGCGGTGGAAGCGGCGGTTGGGATAGGTGAAGCGGAAGTCGATGCCCGCCTTTTCACACTCGCGGTTCCAGTACTCGACGCCCTTTTGGTTGTCGGCGATGTAGGCCTCGCGCAGCACTTCGTTCATCGCGTTGCGCAGGGGGACGCGCTCGCGCACCAGTTGATCGTCCTTCCAGCGCTCGAGTTCGAACTCAGCGTCCTGGGCGAGGTGATCCTCGAACTTCTCCTCGTGGGCACGCCCCTTGAGACCGGCACTGAAGAAGTTGGCGGAGTTGCTCGAGACCTCGGCGCCGAAGAGGTCCAGGCTACTGGAAGCCCAGAAGTTGACGTAGCGCTGGATCACGTCGAGGGGAATGGCGCCGTGCTCCCGCGGATCGGCATCGGGAAACTCGTTCATCACCTCGCAGGTACGCCGCACGACGCGCGCCACGCCGGTCTGGCCGACGAACATGTGGTACGCCTCCTCGGTCAGCATGAAGCGGCAGGTTCGCGCCAGGGGGTCGAAGCCCGATTCGGCCAGGGCCAGGAGCTGGTACTTGCCGTCCCGGTCGGTGAACATCGTGAAGCAGAAAAAGGAGAGCCAGTCCCGGCAGGGCTCGTTGAAGGTGGTCAGGATGCGCGGATGGTCTGCGTTGCCCGAGCGGCGCTCGAGCAGCTCATCCGCCTCCTCGCGGCCGTCTTTACCGAAGTAGCTGTGCAGGAGGTAGACCATGGCCCACAGGTGGCGCCCCTCCTCGACGTTGACCTGGAAGAGGTTGCGCATGTCGTAGAGCGAGGGAGCGGTGTGGGCCAAGAGGCGCTGCTGCTCGACCGAGGCCGGCTCGGTGTCGGCTTGGGTGACGATCAGGCGTCGCAGCCAACCGCGATACTCCCCGGGGACCTGTTGCCAGGCGGGCTCGCCGTAGTGGTCGCCGAAACCGATCTTGCGATCCTCTTCACTCGGGGTCAGGAAGATGCCCCAGCGGTAGTCGGGCATCTTGACATAGTCGAAGTGGGCCCAGCCGTCCCGGTCGACGCTGACCGCCGTGCGCAGGTAGACATCGTTGGCGTTGAAGTCGGTCGGTCCGGCCTCCTTCCACCACTCGATGTAGTCCGGCTGCCAGCGTTCGAGGGCGCGTTGCAGGCGTTTGTCGGACTTGAGGTCGACGTTGTTGGGGATCTTCTGGGAGTAGTCGATTCCGGTCATATCAGGTGCGCTCCGTGGAGAACTCGGGGCGGGTGGGGGTGCCGTAACAGACGAGCGCCCCGCGCTCACCCACGGCGTTGGGGCGTTGGAAGATCCAGTTCTGCCAGGCGGTCAGTCGCCCGAAGATCTTGGTCTCCATGGTCTCGGGGCCGGCGAAGCGCAGGTTGGCTTCCATGCCGGTCAGGGCGTCGGGGGAGAAGCTGGCGCGCTCCTCGATGGCGATGCGCAGCTCGTCCTCCCAATCGATCTCATCGGGGGCGAAGGTGGCCAGTCCCAGCTCGTCGGCGGTGTGGGCATCGAAGAGTTCGCCCCCGGCGTGGGCCAGGACGCGGGGGATCGCCTCGGGCTCGCCGAGGAAGCGTGTTTCCAGGCGCGAGATACCGTTCGACATGGGGTAGAGGCCGGCGTTCACCGCCGTCACCCCCAGAAGCACCTCGGTCTCCGGATCGTCCAGGACATAGGTCCGGTCAGCGGCCAGGGCCAGTTCGAGGAAGGTTCCGACGAAGCTCGTTCCCCCGTCGATGATGGCGTAGAAGCTCTTGGCGGTCAGGTCGAGGCGCTTCAGGACGCGCTTGACGAGGTGGCGGGTCTCGGTCACGAGCCAGTTCCCGTCCCCCGCCAGGAGGGCGTCGGTCGTGCGGATCGTCTCGGCCGAGCCCCGGGCGGAAAGGAGTACCAGGGCGATCTCGCGCTCGTTCAACCGCAATTGCAGGAGGGCGTCGTCGAGCTCGCGGAAGGCCTGCAGGACCCACCAGGAGCTGCCCTGGGCCAGGGCTGCGGCGGGGTCGGCCGGTGCCTGGTCGGGGGCGTTGATCGTGAGGCGGGCGGTGCGTCCCTTCGGATCGAGTTCCAGGTCGACGTAGGTGTAGTGCAGGCCGTTCTCATCCTCGCGGGGCTCGATCGCGGTGAGCTCGATGCCCTCGCCCGCCGAGGCACGGGCCGGGGTGCTCTCCGCCAGGGCGTGGGCCTCCTGGGCGACGCACTCATCCCATTTGGAAAGGGGGGCCAGGGCGTCGACGAGGCCCCACTCGACCGCCCGCTTGCCCTTGATGCCCTCAGCCAGGGTGCTGAAGACGTCGGTGCGGTCGCGGCGGATGCGTCGCTTGTCGGTGATGCGGGTCAATCCGCCGGTTCCGGGAAGTACTCCGAGCAGGGGCACTTCGGGGAACGAAACCGCGCTGTTGCGGTCGTCGACGAGCAGGATTCGGTCGCAGGCCAGGGCCAGCTCGTAGCCGCCCCCCGAGGCGGTACCGTTCAAAGCGGCCAGGGTGCGCAGGCCGGAGTTGGCGCTGGCATCCTCGAGTCCCAGGCGCGTTTCGTTGGTGTACTTGCAGAAGTTGACCTTGAAGGCGTGGGTGCTCGTGCGCAGCATCACGATGTTCGCCCCGGCGCAAAAGACCCGGTCCAGGTCGCCGGTCAAGACCAGGCAGCGCACCTCGGGCCGTTCGAAGCGCAGGCGCAGGATCGCGTCGGCCAGTTCGACGTCGACCCCCAGGTCGTAGCTGTTGAGCTTCAGCTCGTAGTCCGGTCGCAGTCCGCCATCGGGCTGGACCGACATGCGCAGGGTGGCGACCTCGCCCTCGACGGAAAGCTGCCAGTGACGGTAGCGGTCGGGGTGGGTCTGGAACGAGAGACGCTCAGTCGCGGTGGTCATGCTCACGGTCGGCTCGGGGAAGGGGGAGGGCTGCCTGGGAAATATATTGCCCACCATTGCTGGGGTGAGGCAATATAGTGAGCAGATGTCTGCTGAGCAAGCCCTCTTGACCGAGCTGGGGCAGCGCCTTCGCCGTGCCCGTGAGGAGGCGGGCCTATCAGTCTCGGAGCTGGCCCGTCGTGCGGAGGTCTCCCGGCGTACGGTGACCGAGGCGGAGGCGGGGCGCGCCAACCTCTCGATCCTGCGGCTCGCCGCCCTGGCGCGGGTCCTGCGCAGGCCGCTGGGTGCCCTCTGCGACCTCTCCCTGGGGATCCTGCGCGGGGAGCGGATCGCGTTGATCGGTTTGCGCGGTGCGGGCAAGTCGACGGTCGGTCCGGCTCTGGCCCTCTCCCTGGAGGTGCCCTTCGTCGAGCTCGATCGAAGGATCGAGGAGCTTGCGGGGATGACCCTCGGCGAGCTTTTCGACCTGCGGGGAGCGGCGACCTATCGGCGGTTGGAGCGCGAGGCGCTCGAGCGGGTTCTGGCCGAGGGGCAGAGGCAGGTGATCGCGGTGGGGGGGTCGATCGTGGAGGACGAGGAGCTTTTCGCCCGTCTGCGGGAGGCTTCGCGCACGGTCTGGTTGCGGGCCCGTCCCGAGGAGCATCTCGAGCGCGTCCTGGCCCAGGGGGACCTGCGCCCCAGCGCGGGGAGGCCGCGGGCCCTGGAGGAGCTGCGCACCATCCTGCGCGAGCGCGAGCCTCGCTACGCCCTAGCGGAGTTGGTGATCGATACCAGTGGCCGCACTCCCGCAGAGGTCGAGGCGGCCGTGCGCGAGGGCCTCGACCTGGATGGGCGCTCGTCGGCCTCGCCGCGGGTTGGAAGGCCGGATGACTCATGAGCCGGGTTAGCCTCTAGGTCGCCCATGCCCTCGCGTCTCTCCCGCAATCTGCCACACCTCCTCTTGGCTGCGTACGTCGTGCTCTGCCTGGCGGCTCTGGCCTGGCCCCTCTATCCCTTGGTGGGGGAGCGCCTCACGCCGCGCATCCTGGGTCTGCCGCCCGCCTTTGCCTGGAATCTGGCTTGGGTCGTGCTCTCGTTTTTCGTGCTCCTGGTCTATGACCGTGCCACCCGCCCGAGGGAGAAGCGGTGAACTCCGCCGAACTCTCGGTTTTGGCGGTCAGTGGAGCCTACCTTGCGCTCTGCCTGGTGGTGGGACTCCTACCCGGCCGGCGCAGCAGCGACTCGGCGGAGGGCTATGTCGCCGGTGATCGCGCCCTGGGGGGAGTGGTGATGTACTTCATCACCGGCGCGACGATCTTCAGTGCCTTTGCTTTCTTGGGGATGCCCGGCTGGGCCTATGCGCGGGGTGTGGCCGCTTGCTATGTGCTGGGCTACGGCGCCCTGGGGTTCCTGCCCTTTTACTTCCTCGGTCCGCGGGCGGCGCGGGTGGGGCGGCGCTATGGCCTGGTGACCCAAGCGGAGATGGTGGCGCGCCGCTTTCGCTCCCCACGCATCGCGCTCCTGATGGCAGCCATCACGGTCTATGCCCTCGTGCCCTATCTAGCCCTGCAGATGAAGGGCGCCGGAGTGGTGCTCTCGGCGACCACGGGGGGGCATCTATCCGAGGCGCTGGGGAGTGCGGTGGTCTACCTCGTCGTCTTGATCTACGTCCTGCGCAGCGGGGTGCTGGGGGTGGGGTGGACCAACACCCTGCAAGGCATCCTGATGATGATCCTGGCTTGGGTCTTCGGCCTCTACCTGCCGCGGGTTCTACACGGAGGGGTGGGGGCGATGTTCGACGAACTCGCCCGCAGCCATCCCGACCTCCTGCGTGCTCCGGGGCTCGGTCCCGCCGACGAAAGCACCCCCTACCGAATCGTGCGTTCGGGAGCCGGTTCTTGGGCCTCCTATTCGAGTGGCCTTTGGGTTTCGATCATCGGATTCTGCTGTTGGCCGCAGCTCTTCATGCGCGCTTTCAGTGCCCGGGACGAACGGGTCATTCGGCGCACGGTGGTGCTCTATCCGACCTTTCAGATATTCCTGGTACCCCTGATTCTGATCGGTTTTGCAGGTATCGGATATGACCATCCCCCCCTGCGATCGGATCAGGTGCTGCCGCACATGTTGATGCAACTCGACCTGGCTCCGGTGGTGGTGGGGCTCTTTTGTGCCGGCGCCTTGGCAGCCTCGATGTCGTCGGGGGATGCGATCCTACACACCGCGGCTTCGGTGCTGGTGCGCGACGGCTACGTGACCGGCCTCGAGCGTCCCCTCGCTCCCAAGCGGGAGCGGAGTCTGATCCGGCTGGTGATCGTGGCCGTCGCCGCCGGGGCCTACGCCCTCGCTGTGAGTTACCGGGGCGACCTGGTCAGCCTGCTCCTCTTGGCCTACGGCCCGATCGCCCAGTTCATGCCGGCCTTGATCGCCACCCTCTACTGGCGGCGGGCCACCGAAGCGGGGGTCCTCGCCGGCCTCTTGGCGGGGACCGTGACCTCCCTGGCGATCAAGACCGGCCTCCTACCGGGCCACGGTATTCACGAGGGACTCTGGGGCCTCGCTCCCAACGTACTCCTACTCGTCGCCGTCTCACTCTTCGGTCCAAGGGGGAATCCTCTCCCCGAGTTCCTGGAGACGGCTGCGGGCGGGGGCAAGGGCGCCGCCGGCTAACCGGGGAGTTCGCTGGCGACCCAGACCCGCTCGAAGGGAGCCTCCGCGGCCCGGTTGGTCGCCCGCACCGCCTCCGCGTCCGCTCCCTCGAAACGGCAGATCATGCGCTGCCGATCCGAGGAGAGAAAACTGCCGAGATAGCGCACGTCGTACTCCTCCAAGCAGGGTTCGAGCCGCTGCATCACACCTTGGAGGGCCTGGTCGGAGACCGGTTGGGGGAAGGATCGTTCGACGATGAGGATGGCCATGGTTGGAACTACGCTGCTAGGGGGATTCCCTAGTTTGGAGGAGCTCGGTCGCCTTCGCAACCTGTTGCTGGCGGCCGACCGCCGAAGCGACCTCGAGGGCCTCGGTCGCCCAGCGCCGGGCCCGTTCCTCCTCGCCCCTCTCCCGGGCGAAGGCGGCCGCCAGGTTCAAGAGGGTCGAGAGCAGAGCCTTGCTGTCCTGGCGGCGCAGCTCCTCCAGGGCGGCGAGCAGGCGCTCTTCGCAGGGGGGCTCCGCCGGGGTCAGCATGTACTCCGCCAGGCAGATCAGGCCCCGGGCGAGGGCCTGCTCGCTGCCCCCTTCGAGGGCCTGGGCGCACTCCTGGAGCGCCTCCCGCCGCTCCAGGGCACGGGCGGGTTCACCGCGGCCCAGGAGCACGAACACCAGTCGCGACAGGCACTCGAAGGCGGCCCAGCGGCTGCCCCCAGCCTGCGCGGTCCGAAACGCCTTCTCGAGGTGCTCCTCGGCCTCTTCGAGATCACCGCGGTGCCAGGCGATCAGCCCCAGCCCCCAGGGGAGGTCGAGGGGGGGGGGTCCGCCCAGTTCCCGAGCTTCGTCGAGGAAACGCTGGGCATCCTCCAGTCGGCGACCGAGCTGGGCCAGACAGCGGCCGGTGTTGGCCAGGGCCTTGCTTCTCGTACCCGTGTCACTGCGCAGGCCCGCCTCCGCCGCGCCGAGGGACCAGGCTTGGGCACGCTCGAAATCCCCCGCCTCCTCCTCCACCACCGAGAGCAGGTAGCGGGCTTCCCGGGTCGTCTCGTGTTCGCTGTGACGTTCGGCCTCCGCGGCGAGGTTGCCCAGTCGGAGCCGCAGGGAGTCGCTGTCGTTGCGTCCCAGGCCGGCGTGGACTTCGATCCACAGGGCCTGGACCAACAGGCTCCGGCGCGTGCGTCCCGCCAGCCGCTCTGCGTGTTGCGCGGCGCGCCGCGCATGTCGCTGCGCCTCACGATGGGCGGTCAGGCGCACCGCTTCCCGGCCGGCTGCCACCGAAGCCCGCGCCGCGAGTTCGTCCTCACCGGCCAGGGCGGCTTGACGCGCGAGGGCCGAGCGATCCAAGGCTCCCTCCCCAGCCTCCCCGCCGAGGGCTTCGGCGATGCGGCGGTGTAGCAGACGACGGGCGGGGTCGGAGAGGGCGTCGTAGACCACTTGGCGCAAGAGGTCGTGGACGAAGTCGAGCTCATCGGGTCCGGCGCTGCGCAGGATTCCCTGGGCAGAGAGACGCTCCACGCTGGTCAATAGCGGCCCCAAGGGGATGGCGCTGACCGAACTGACCAGGCCCAGGGGAAAGCGTCCACCCGAGGCCGCGCCGACCCGCAGGAGCTCGAGCTCCGTGGCGGAGAGTTTTTCGATCCGGGCCGCGATGACCTCGGTGAGTTCGCTGGAGGGGGACTCCGACCCGGCCTGGGCGAGAAGGATGGCGAAGAGGGGGTTGCCGCCGGTTCGGTGCAGGGGGGAGCGGATGGACGCGCGGGGGTTGATGCTCCCGATCAGACCGCGGAGGTCCTCCTCCGAGAGGGGGCCCAGGCGCTGGAGGTTCTGCCGGCCTTCCCGCCGCAGGGTGGATCGCAGGCGCAAGGCGGCCTCGTTGTCGTCCAGTTCCCCGCTCCTTGCGCTGACGGCGAAGGCGAGGCGGGGATGGTCCTGGCGCACGAGCCAGGAGAGGAATGCCGCGGACAACTCGTCGATCCACTGGATATCGTCCAGGGTGATGAGGAGCGGGCCTTCGTCCTCCTCGCACAGGAGCTGCGCCAGGAGCTCGGAGAAGAGCTCGGTGCGCTCGAGCTGGGTCTCGGCGAAGGGGCGGGGAGAGAGGAACTCCGACCAGAGGGCCAGGGGCCGACCCTCCTCGGCTTCGAAGGCCTTGGCGGAGCGGGTGCTGTAGCCCCTGCGGCGCGCCCTGTGGGTCAGCTCGTCGAGTAGGCGTGTCTTGCCGATGCCACCTTCGCCTTCGAACCACAGGACCTCGCGGCCCACACCCTCCGTGCAGCGGGTGAGGAAGTGCTCGATGGCGGTACAGGCTTCGGTCCGACCGAAGAGTCCATGGGGTGTTTCGGCGGGGATGGGGGAGGGC
>JALWOP010000410.1 GCA_027083445.1 Planctomycetota bacterium
GTGGGCGGCGGTGAGCTTCGCGGAGAGTTCGGCGGCCTGGGCCTCGCCGCCGGCCAGGGCCTGTGCCAGTTCCTCTTCGAGGGCGCTCTGGCGCTCTGCGCGGCGGGAGATCTCGCTCTCGAGTTCCTGGAGACGGCTTTCGGCCGCGGCGGCCTCTTCGCGCGCTTCGGCGAGGGCGCTTTCGCTCTCGGCGGCGGCTTCCCGGGCGGCGTCGCGCTCGCCCTCGATCGCGGCCAACCGCTCGTGGGCGGCGGTGAGTTCGCCCTGGAGTTCTTCCTGCTTGGACTGCAGTTGTTCCAGCTCCGCCGTGCTCGCGGAGCAGGCCCGTTCGGCTTCAGCTTTCGCCTGGTGATACTCCAGGAGTTGCGTTTCCAGGTCGGCGATCTTCTCCCGCGCCGTCTCGGCGGCGACCTGCTCGATCTCCAGTTCGGCACACTTCTCCCGCAACGCCCGCATCTCCTCTTCCTGTTCGCGGGTCAGCTCCTGCAAGGGTTCGAGGCTTTCGATGCGCTCGATCAGGGTCGCGATGTGCTTCGTCTGGCGTTCGAGCTCCGCGCGCTCCTGCTCCTGGAGCTCTTGGACGCGCTCCTGCCACTCGGCCAACTCACACTCGAAGGCCTGCTTTTGGGCTGCGGAATCCCGCTCCCGTGACCAGACCTCCATCCAGGCGAGCGCCTCCTGGGGCGGGACCGGCTCCTCGCAGCCCTCGTGATCGTCCAGGGCCTGGGTGAGCCTACCGAGGGTGTTGCGCTGCTGATCCAGGGTCGAGATCAGATCGCGGCCGCGCTGGTCGAACTCCTCGATCACCGCTCGCACACGGCGTTCGAGACGAAGATAGGCCGCGTAGCGAGCCTTGACCTGGCTGGTCATGGCGCGGGCCAGGTTGGCGCGCTGCCGGCCGTTCTTGCGCTCGGCTACGATCCAGGCGAACAACCCGCCGGCGATCATGGAGCCGACGGCCATCAGGACGAGGAGGAGAGGCATGGGTGCTGGGAGGGCCAGGGAAATGGGCTTTCCTTGATCGGGTCGCAGGGCCAACCCAGCTAAAGCCGAACTGGAGCTCTCAAAACGAAGCAGGCGTCGGGAGCCCGGAGGGACGAAAATGGACGGCCGCCTCCCCCCCAGGGATGGCGGCCGTCCCCCCATCGGTACCTTCCGGCGAGAGTGCGCCAGGAGCGCAGCCTCACCCGTCGGTACAAGAGTTCGGTCGGCGTGGGGCATGCGGTACCCCACGCGCACCCCTCCTAGCCCTTTCCCGCTGCTTTTCACCCCCGCTTCCCAGGAATCGGCGTGGCCTGGGGTGCGCCGGGCAAGGGAACCCCGATCCGCCTCCGCGGCGGGTCAAAGGGGCCTCAAAGGGGGCTCAAGGAGGGTTTCACAGAGGGTTTCACAGAGGGTTTCATCTGGGGCTCCGCGAGCGCCTCCGGCGGCCCTTCTTGGTCCGGCGGCTGCCCCGGGCGCCCTTGGCGGGGGGCTCCTCTCCGGTCGCCACCCAATCGGCGGGCGGCTCCTTGCCCTGGATCTCCAGGAGGAAGCGCGAGGGGTGGCAGCGCACCCGGTGCCCCGCCCGCGCCCGCTCCGCGCACCAACTGATCGTCAGGTGGCGCTGGGCTCGCGTCACCCCGACATAGGCCAGGCGCCGCTCCTCCTCGACGCCGTCTTCGGCGGCGGAGCGGCGATGGGGCAGGATGCCCTCCTCGCAGCCGACCAGGTAGACGCGCGGGAACTCGAGTCCCTTCGAAGCGTGCAGGCTCATCAAGGTCACCCGTAGCCGGCGCTCCTTGTCGCTGCTGGTCATGTCGCTCTGGGTCAGCGCGAGCTCATTCAAGAAACCGATCAAGCCCGGCCGCTTGCTACGACGCACGTAGTTCTCGGCGAAGTTCAAAACCTCGAGCACCCCCTGCCAGCGCTTTTCGGCCTCGCTGGGCTCGGGGTAGATGCGGTCGACCTCGCCCCGGTAGGCAACCTCCTCGATCAGCCGCTCGCAGAGGGGGACGAGCTGGTTGCCCTTCGGAAAGCGTGCGCGCAGGGCGCGCAGACGCTTGAGCAACCGCAGCACGGCATCGACCGCGGCCGGGTTGATGCGTTCGATGCGCTCCGCCTGGGCAAAGGCTTCCGCGATGGTGATGCCCTCGGCGGTTGCGTGGGCCAGGGCACGGTCGATCGTCGTCTTACCGACGCCCCGGGGCGGACAGTTGATGATGCGCAAGAGCGAGGTCTCGTCCTTGGGGTTGGCGAGCAGTCGCAGGTAGGCGAGGATGTCCCGGACCTCCTTGCGGTCGAAGAAACTCATGCCCCCGACCAGATCGTAGGGGATCTCCTTCATGCGCAGCTCGGCTTCGAAAGGGCGCGCCTGGGTCGCCGTGCGAAAGAGGATCGCGAAGTCGTCGTAGTGGGCGCCGCGCTCGACGAGGCCCTGGATCTCGGCCACGATCTGCTCGGCCTCGGTCTCCTCGTCGCGCATGCAGACGGCCGTGGGAGGATCGCCGCTGCCGATGGCGGAGCGCAGCGTCTTCTCGTGACGGCCCCGGTTGTGGGCGATCAAGCGGTTCGCAAGGCCCAGGATCACGTCGGTCGAGCGATAGTTGGTCTCCAGGGTGACCACCTTGGCGCCGGGAAAGTGCTGCTCGAACGAGAGGATCTTGTTGATGTCCGCGCCCCGCCAGCCGTAGATCGACTGGTCGTCGTCCCCGACGACGGCGATGTTTCGGTGCTCGCCCGCCAGGCGGCGCAGAATCTCGAACTGGGGGACGTTCGTATCCTGATACTCGTCGACCAAGAGGTAGCGGAAACGCCCTCGCAGCTCTGCGAGCACATCGGCGTTCTGGTCGACCAGGCGCAGGCATTCGAGCAAGAGGTCGTCGAAATCGAGCCGCCGGGAGCGGCGCAGGAGCTGTTGGTACTTGATCCAGGCCCGCCCCACGAGCTCGTGATTGTCGTCTCCGGGGCGCTCCAACCAGCGCTCGGGACTGTCGAGTCGACTCTTGGCCAGGGAGATGCGCGCCAGAAGCTCGTGGGGCCGCAGGCCGGCCTCGGGGATGCGCAGCTCCCGCAGGGCGCTCCGGACGAGGCTCAGTTGGTCGGAGGCATCCGCCAGGGTAAAGCCCTGGGGATAGCCCAGGCGCGCGCGGTGCTCGCGCAGGTTGCGTAGGCAGAAGGCGTGGAAGGTGCCCAGGACGAGCTCCTCCGCGCGCTTCTTGCCGACCAGGGCGGCGACGCGCTCGCGCATCTCGGTGGCGGCCTTGTTGGTGAAGGTCATCGCCAGGATCGCGCTGGGGGGGACGCGACGCTGGAGCAGATGGGCGATGCGGTAGGTGATGACCCGGGTCTTCCCGGTGCCGGCACCGGCCAGCACGAGCAGCGGGCCTTCGGTGCACAGCACGGCCTCCCGCTGCTCGGGATTGAGGGCTTGGAGGAGCTTCTTCACGGCGGGGAGGGCGCGGAAGCCTAGCGGCTGGAAGGGGGTAGCTCCAGGAAGAAGCGGCACGCCCGGCGGTCAGCGGCGGGAATGGCCGGTGAGTCTTCAGCACGGGCCGCTCCCGGGCCGTATCCTCTTTGCGCCATGACCGTGACCGAGTCCCCCGCCGTCGTCCACTCCCCGGGCGCTCCTCCTCCCGACGGACCCCTTTGCAAGGGGCGGGCCATCGTCATCGGCGCCAGCTCCGGCATCGGAGCGGCGCTCGTGCGCCGCCTCGTCGCGGATGGCTACCGAGTGGCGGCCCTGGCGCGCCGTGGTGAGCGCCTGGCGGAGCTCGAGCAGGAACTGGGGGAGGCGGCTCTCACCCGCGTGCACGACGTCACGGACCGCCAAGTGGTCCCCGTCCTCTTCGAGGACCTCGTGCGCGGGCTGGGGGGGCTCGATCTGCTCGTCTATGCGGCGGGCATCATGCCCAAGGTCGGGCCCCAGGAGTACGACACCGAAAAGGACGTCGCCATCCTGGAAACCAATCTGTGCGGGATGATCGCCTGGGGTAACGAGGCGGCGCGCCTCTTTGGCTCCCAGCGCCGGGGGACGATCTGCGGCATCTCCTCGATCGCCGGCGTACGCGGGCGTAGGGGGCAGCCGGTCTACGGCACGAGCAAGGCTGCCATGGACCACTACCTCGAGGCCCTGCGCAATCGGTTGGACGAGTATGGCGTCCATGTGGTCACCATTCGCCCCGGTTTCGTCGAGACCGAGATGACCGCGGGCCTCGGCCTGCGGGGAGCGATCTCGGCCGACCAGGCCGCGCGCGGGATCCAGCGGGCGATCGAGCGTCACGCCACCGTGCGCTATCTGCCTCGCAGGTGGTGGCTGGTGGCCCAGATCGTGCGCTCGATTCCCTCGTTTTTCTTCCGGCGGATGTCGATCTGATGGGTGTGGCAGAGCCGAAGCACTCCTACGAGTACGTCGAGGGCTGGGGCATGACCAGCGGGCGTCACGCCCGGGTCTTTCGGCCGCGGGACGTGGAAGAGGTCCAGCGCTGCTTCGCCCTGGCGCGCGAGGAGGGCCGCAGCCTGACCCTGCGCGGCACCGGCTGCAGCTACGGGGATGCCAGCGCGCCGACCGCGGGTCACGTGCTCGACCTCACCGCGATGAATCGGGTCCTCTCGATCGACAGCGAGCGGGCGGAAGCCGATCTCGAGGGAGGGGTCACCATCGAGCAACTTTGGAAGGAGGTCCTGCCGCGCGGCTTTTGGCCCAAGGTGGTCTCGGGCACGATGTACCCCACCGTCGCCGGGGCGGCGGGGATGAACATCCACGGCAAGAACAACTTCAAGGTCGGCACCTTCGGCGACAATCTGCTCGAGATCGACCTCGTCCTGCCGAGCGGGGAGCTTTGCACCTGTAACCGTGAGAGCCATGCCGACCTCTTCCACGCGGCCATCGGCGGCTTCGGCATGCTGGGCTGTATCACGCGGGTCAAGACGCGCATCCAGCCGATCCACTCGGGGGAGATCGAAGTGCGCGGCATCTCTTGCCATGACCTGGGTGAGATGATGGAGGTGATCGACGGTCTCACCGACCAGGCGGACTACCTGGTGGGCTGGATCGATTGCTTCGCGGGGGGAGACTCGCTCGGGCGGGGCCTGATCCACCACGCGCGCTACCTGCCCCCCGGCGCCGACCCCGAGCCGGAGCGCACCCTGCGTGTCGATTTCCAGGAGCTGCCGGGGACGATCCTGGGCTTTCCCAAGGGCGAGGTGTGGCGCATCCTGCGCCTGTTCAACAACGACTGGGGCATGCGCCTGATCAACGCCCTCAAGCACCAGGCGGGGCGCGTCGAGGGACACAAGGGTTGGTACCGCCAGTCGCACGCGGGCTTCAACTTCCTGCTCGACTATGTACCCAACTGGAAGTTCGCCTACGGTCGCGTGCCCGGTAGAGGTCTGATCCAGTACCAGATGTTCGTGCCGGCCGAGAGTGCCCACCAGACCTTCACGACGGCCCTGGAGCTCTGCCGCCGACGTGGATACGTCTCCTACCTCGGGGTCTTCAAGCGCCACCGCCCCGATCCCTTCTGGATGACCCACGCCCTCGACGGTTGGAGCCTGGCCCTCGACTTCAAGGTCTCCCCCGGTGGCAGCGAGGGGCTCTGGAAGCTCTGCGAGGAGTTGACGCGCATCGTCCTCGACGGGGGCGGGCGCTTCTACTTCGCCAAGGATCTGGTGTTGGGCTACCAGGCCATGGCGCGTGCCTTCCCGCCGGAGCGGCGCGAGGCCTTCCTCGCCCTCAAGCGCGAGGTCGATCCGGAGGGGCTGCTCGACAGCGCCCTCTTCCAGCGCGTCTTCGACGAGCGGGGAGGCTACTCGGCGCCTTCCCCCGTCTGTGCCGTTCCGCGGCGCGCCTAGATCCGCCGTGCCTCGCCCCGCCCAGGCCCGCGCCACCCTCTTCGCCACCTGTGCGCCGGGGGTCGAGCCGGTGCTGCACGCCGAGGCGCGCGGCCTGCGCCTGGCACGACTCGAGCGCCAGGTCGGGGGGGTCCGTTTCGAAGGCACCCGCCGCGATGTTTGGCGGGCCAACCTCTGTCTGCGCAGTGCGGTGCGCGTGCTCCAGCGGTTGGCACGCTTCGAGGCCGCGGACGAGGATGCGCTCTACGAGGGCGTAGCCGCCATCGACTGGTCCCGCTGGCTTGCGAGCGACGGGAAGCTGTGGGTCGACGCCCAGACGCGCGATTCCAACCTCTCCCACTCGCGCTTCCTCGCTCAACGGGTCAAGGATGCGGTCGTCGATCGTTTGCGGGGGGCGGCGGGCGAGCGGCCCACCGTCGATCGCAGAGACTACGACCTGCGCCTGCACCTGCACCTCTTTCGCAACCGCGCCACCCTCTCGGTCGACACCTCGGGGGAGTCCCTGCACCGCCGTGGTTGGCGCACTGCCCAGGGGCGTGCGCCCCTGGCCGAGACCCTGGCCGCCGCCCTGGTGCTCGCTTCCGGTTGGGATCGGCGCGCCCCGCTGATCGATCCCTTCTGCGGCACGGGGACGATTCTGGTCGAGGGGGGGCTCTTCGCCGCGGGGCGTCTTCCCGGAGCCCTGCGCGGGGGTTTTGCCTTCGAGCGCTTCCCCGACCACGACGCCGGGGCCTACCGTGCTCTGCGGGAGAAGCTCGTGGCCGCAAGTCTCCGTGCGCCGGGCCGGCGTGCCCCGACGCTGGTCGGCTCGGATCGTGAGCCGCAGCGCATCGCCGAAACCGAGGCGCACCTCGAACGGACGGGGCTCCTCGCAGGCGCCCGGCTCGCGACGATGGATCTGCGCGACTTCGCTCCCCGGCGCGGTTGGAACGGCTGGATCGTCTCGAACCTGCCCTACGGGGAGCGGGTGGGGGGTGGCGAGGCCTTGGAACTCGCCAGGGAGCTGGGGGCGCGCCTGCGCCGCGACTGCTCGGGCTACCACGTGGCGCTCCTCGTCGGCAGTGCGGAGCAGGCCGAGGCCTTGGGTCTTCCCCGCGCCCAGCGCCGGGTCCTGGTGAATGGGGGGCTCGAGTGCGTCCAGGTGCTGGCGGAACTGGAGTAGGAGGGCGCTGGGACTCAGGAGGCGGCGGCGCTGGCGGCGGCGGCACTGGCCGCGGCGCTGACGGCGGCTTGCTGGGCTGCCAGTAGGGCGAGGACGGCCGCCCTCTGCGCGCTCCCCAAGGTGGCGAGATCGGTCTCCCCATCCGCGGCGAAATGGAGGAAGGCGGTCTGGGTCGCCAGGGTGAAGCCCTCCTGCTTCGAGGGCCTGGGGTGCAGCTCCTCGCGCAGACGCAGGCGATCGGCGAGCACCCGTTCGACGATGGCGGGGGCGGGAAGATCGAGAAAGGCGAGAATCGCGACCTCGTCGTAGTCGCCGCTATTCATCCACAGCCCCTCGGCTTGGAAGGCATCGTAGAGGGCACGGAAGCGCGCCAGGGCGACGGCGTCGGGGGCCTCGACGAAGTAGAGCAGATGGGATGCGAGTTGCAGTTGGTTGCCGCGGTGGAAGTGGAGCTCGTGCAGGGCATCGTAGAGCAGCTCGACACGGGCGATGATCTCGGGCACGGGTTCTCCGCGCAGGGCGAGCAGCGTCGCGGCTGGATAGTCTTCCCGGCCGGTGAGGAGTCGGTGCTCCGCGCGCATGCCCGCAAAGACCTCGGCGATGCGGCGGGCCTCGGCTTCGGTGGGGGCGTGGTCGCAGACGTCGAGGCAGATCAAGGTCGCCATCGCCTCCTCGGTTTCCCCCTTGGGCAGACCGGCCTCGCGGAAGGCGGCGCGGGTCCTTGCGAACATGCTCTTGAACTGATCGACGGGGGTTTCGTGGCGCAGGAGACCGGCGACCAGGCAGAAGCGCACGTCCGTGCGCAGGTTGCTGAACCAGCCGGCGCCCTCCTTGAGCTGGTCCGCCGCATCGAAGAGCCGCGTGGCCAGCTCCTCGGCGGGACCCTCGACGAAGAGTAGGCCCGATGCGGCGTAGCGCAGCATCGACCAGTTGTGGAACCAGCGTTTGTGGCTACCGATCGCCCGGCAGAGTTCGATCATGCGGGTGACCGGATGGGGGGGCAGGTAGGGGGAGAGGGCCATGGGACTGGGAGGGGATCGTTGGGGTGGAGGTCACCGGTCAGCGTGGGGTTCTCTTCAGCGCCTGCGTAGGACCAGGATGGTGTCCTCCTGGTCTACTCCAAAGGGACAGGGCTCATTCGCAGCGTAGCGGAAATCGTAGGTGGCGACGTGGTCGAGGGCGGGCACGCGAGCCAAGAGCCGCAGCACCTGGCCCCGGTCATAGCAGCGGAAGGTCCAGTGGGTCTCCGAGCGCAGCTCCCTGTCGCCCTCGAGGACGGTCAGGCGTGCGCGCATCCCTTCGGTGCGGCTCCTGCGATCGGGGGGCCAGGTTTGGATGTTGCAGATCACCCGGGTCCGGCCGCGTTTGGCGACCCACCGTTCCCGGCTGCGCTTCGTGCGCGAGTAGTCGGTCAGGTGAAAGCCAAGCACGTAGAGCCCTCCGGGCAGGAGCGCCTCCGCCACCCGCTCGAGATGGGCCTGGGCCTCCTCTTCGCTCAGCAGGTACTTGAAGGTGCTGACCAGGCAGTGGGCCAGCTCGAACCGGCCCCGCGGCGTATAGCTGGCCATGTCTCCCCGGGCGAGCACGGCGGAGAGTCCTCTCTTTGCGAGGCGCCGGCGCGCGTAGTCGAGCATGGGTCGGGAGAGATCGCAGCCGGTGACGCGGAATCCGCGCGCCGCCATGGCCTCGACCAGACGCCCCGATCCGCAGGCCGGCTCGTAGACCCGTGGCCGGCGCCGTGTCGAGCAGAGCCCGTGCTGCGCCAGCATCGACTCCAGGAAGGAGACCTCGAGGGCGGTATCCTCCTCGAAGACCATGTCGTAGTAGTGGGGGGTGTCGTACCAGTCGAGGGGAGTGAAGGCCGCGGGCATCGCGCCAGCCTAGCGCCCAGGGTTGACGGTTGCCTGCCCCAGAGTGCTCGGCAGCCTGTACGCCTCGAGCATCCAAGGGGCGTAGCTGTGCCGGGTGGCTTCGGTGAGGCCGCTTCCCGTGCTGTCGAGAATGGGGTTTACCATCGATTCCTCCGACCCGAGATGGGGGTCCGAGAGACCGTCGCGATCGAAGCCACCTCCACGGCTGTGTTACCCTACACGCCGACGAAACCTTCGTTCGGGAGGAAGATGAAACCTTCGTTCGGGAAGAACGCGCACGGTCTTGCCGCCTGCGCGGCCACGGTCGCCGGTGTTTTTGCGCTGGGATTGGTGGATTCGACCTCCTACCCCCTGCTCGCGGCCGGATTCGCTGCCGTAACCGGTATCGGGACGAGTGCCATCTCCGATGTCCTCGAGAAGCGTTTCCGCGAGCGTACGCAGCAGCCCAGGGAACTCCTTGGGAACCACGACCTCTGCGTGCTCGTCGGTGATGCGATCCGCATCGGCCTCCTGGACTTCTTGGAGGGGAGCGACGCGCCGGCCAGCCCGGTGACGCGCGGGGCGATCGAGAAGACGGCGCTTGGGGCGCAAGAGAACTGGAAGCGGCTCTCCACCTGGCCGGGTCTCCAGCACCTCGATCCGGAGGAGGTCGAGGCGATCACCGAACCCTTCCTCCCCGGCCTCCTCACGCAGCAGGCCACTCTTCCCGGTGGAGCGAAGGCCCTCACGCCGGAGGTATGGGAAGAGATCCTCGCCTACCTGGCGCGGCGTGCCGGGGTCGAGAAGGATCTTTCGGATGCCGTCCTTACCAGCGCCTCGAAGCACCTGCACGACCGATTCGCCCAGACCCTCTGGGAACTCCTGAAGAAGGATGCGGAGAACAATGGCAAGGGATTTGCCGCGATCCAGTTGATGTTCTTCGGTGAACTGCTCGACGCGGTCCGGGCATCGGCGGAAGGAGTCCAGGAGTTGCAAGAGGCTCTTCCCGAGTTGGAGAAGGAGTTCCGAGCGTTCGTGTCGGAGAAGTTCGATGCGATGGACGACGAGGAACGCCGGCGGCACCGAGCCCTTCTCGGCCGCCTGATCGGAATCGACCGTTCGCTCGATGCCCTGCGGAAAGCCCTCGAACAGCTCGGGCAGCCGCGTGCCTTGCTCCGCCTCGATCCGAGGGAAGCCCAGGGGGCGATGGAGGGAAGGAGCCTCGCCGCGCGCCTCGTCGCCGAGAACCGCGCCATTGGAATGTGGGGGCGCGAGCGGGAGCTTGGCGCCCTCACCGATTGGCTGATGGCGGACGGCCCGATCTCCATCCGGCTGGTCACCGGGGAGGCGGGCATCGGCAAGACGCGGCTCGCCATCGAACTCTGCGACGCAGCCCGGGCCGTGGATTGGGAGAGCGGCTTCTGCTCCGAGGAGAGCCTGGGTGTCTTCCTGAAATCGGACGCGCTGAGCTGGACCTGGGAGCGGCCGACACTGGTCGTCTTCGACTATGCCTCCGGTCGTACCGACTCCCTGAAGCACTTTCTGCAGCGCTTGGCTGAGCGGTGTAGGGATCTCGAAGGGATGCCCCCCCTGCGCCTGCTGCTGCTCGACCGTCATGGTGGGGAGGGGCTCCCCTGGTGGCAAGAGCTGCTGTCCAAGAGTGCCGGCCGCTTCGGGATGGTGCTCGAGCAGTGGTACGACCCGACCGGCGATATCGAACTCGAACCCCTCCACGGTCGCGAGGTTCGAAGGGAGATCCTGCAGGCTGCGGCCGAGGCTTTCGGGAATGGCGCGGAGATCGACACCGATACGCTCCTCGCCCAGATCGATCGCCTTCGCCTCGGGTCCACGCCGCTCCTGCTACAGATCGCGGTCTGCTTCCACACCTTGCTGACCTCGGACGGCGTACGTTCCCGGGAGGAGCTTCTCGATGCGTACCTCGAGCGCGAAGGGAAGGAGATCCTTTCCCGCCTTGGCCTTTCGCAAGCCAAGCTCCCCCTTTTCCGCCGTTTGGTCGCCTACCTCTCCCTCGTTCAGGGGGACCCCCTCCCGATCTCGGACCTCGAGGACCTTCTCCAGCAGGAGGCCGATGCCGGTGGGTACGACTGCCCAGCCCCCGCGCCAATCCGCAATCTACTCATCGAGTACCTCGGTACTGGATCTTCCTCCGATGAGGGGATGGTGTCGATCCGCCCGCTCCTTCCCGACCTCATCGCCGAATACTGGATCCTCCGCGAACTCGGGCGAGATCCTTCCCCGGAGAACCGGCCGTTCCTGGCGCGAGCGATCGAGCACCGACCGGCTGCGACCGCCGAAGTCCTGATCCGGGCCGCCCAGGACTTCCCGGGTCTGGAGAAGCATTGGGGGTTCCTGGTTCCCTGGATCCAGAGGGGCGACGTACCCGAGTCGTTCCTCCACGCCGCTTCCCTGGCACTCCCCGAGTCCACCGTCACTCTCCGGGAACTGGCCGTCGCCGTCGAGCGTTCACTCCTCACCCGCGCCCGTAGCAACCCGGAGACCGGGGAGGAGTCCCTCGCGAATCGGCTCTTGCGCTTCAGTTTTCGAGTCTCAGATGTCGATGGCCTCGAGGAGGCGCTCTCTGCGATCGAGGAGGCGGCGGGGATCTACAGGAAGCTTGCCAAGGCGCGCCCCGATGCCTTCGAGCCGGCTCTGGCGACGAGTCTGAACAACCTGGGGCTTCGCTACGCCGATCTCGGGCGGCGCGAGGAGGCGCTCCTTGCGATCGAGGAGGCGGCGGGGATCTACAGGAGGCTTGCGGAGGCGCGCCCCGATGCCTTCGAGCCGGCTCTGGCGACGAGTCTGAACAACCTGAGCAATCGCTGCGCCGTGCTCGGGCGACGCGAGGAGGCGCTCCTTGCGATCGAGGAGGCGGCGGGGATCTACAGGAAGCTTGCGGAGGCGCGCCCCGATGCCTTCGAGCCCGACCTCGCGATGAGTCTGAACAACCTGAGCGGTCACTACGCCGTGCTCGGGCGGCGCGAGAAGGCGCTCCTTGCGATCGAGGAGGCGGCAGGGATCTACAGGAGGCTTGCGGAGGCGCGCCCCGATGCCTTCGAGCCCGACCTCGCGATGAGCCTGAACAACCTGAGCCAGCCCCGCGCCCA
>JALWOP010000411.1 GCA_027083445.1 Planctomycetota bacterium
CCTAAACTCTTGTGGCGCAAGGGGCTCGAGAGCCCCCACGCAGGGGAGGGCGCGCGAGTATAGGAACGGCCCCGAAGAGGGTCAAGCGGCCGGTGGGGCCGGTTTGGGACCCTGATCGGGGGCGGCGGACCCGCGCTCTCCTGCTGCGCTACCCCCCCCGCCGGCCCCGGTTACCCCGCCGGCCCAAGCGAGTCCCAGGGAGAGCAGGGCCCAGAGCAGGGGCTGCCAGCGGTAGCTCCTCGCCCAGGGGGTCGCCGTCCGCCTGACAGGCACCGGCACCTGGACGCAAAGCTCCCCCGCCACCATCTTGCGCCGACCCGTCCCATCCTCGATCACCCCCAGGAGCTTCCCCTCGGGATCGAGCACGCAGGAGACACCCGAGTTGGTGGCCCGCACGACCGCTCGACCGGTCGAAATCGCGTCGAGCCGCGCGAAGGCGACCATGTGGTCCATCTCCAGGGAGTCCCGATACCAGGCCTCGTTCGAGAGCACCAGGTGGAAGTCGACATCCCCCGCTCGGGCCGCATAGGGATCGTCGAAGACCTGGTCGTAGCAGATGCTGGCCCCCACTCGCCAGGGGTCGCCTCCCTCGCTTCGCGGAACCTCGAGCACCTCGACGGTCCTGGCGGCGACGAAGTCGGGCACGAAGCCCCCCACCCGAGCCATGATGCCCGGGATCCAGGGCAACTCGACCCAGATGCCGGGATCCTCGGCGGCGGGGACGAGATGCACCTTGCCCGCCGAGCCGAGGAGGCGCCCTTGCGCCCAGAGGAGGGCTGCATTCCTGTGACGCAGCTCCTCCCCATGGGTGACGAGCTCGGGGGCGCCGGTGATGAAGGCCGTCCGGCCGAGGAGCCCCCCCGGCGCACGCACCCCATCGGGCAGACGCGAGGATTCGAGCAGCGCTTGCTGCTCGGGGGTCAGCCCCTCGCGGTGACCGAAGAGGGCCGCCCCGATCAGGGTGCGCAGATACCCCTGCGCGACGTCGAGTTGGGCAAGCGTCAGCCGATAGCCGGCATAGGGTGGCAGGTTCTTTCCGGCGGCGAGCGCCTCGCGCACTCCGGGCGCGACGGCGGTGAAGGGAAACATCGTCTCCCCCCAGCAGACCAGATCGACCGGGCCGGAGGCCTTCGCGAGCCCCTCCGCGGTCGCTTCCACCATCCCGGCCCAGACCTCCAGGGGACGCTCGCCACTGCGTTTCAGCTCCTGCTCGATCCCCGGCTGCACGAGGAGAACCCGCGGTCCAGGACGGGTGGGGGGAGCGGGGACGAGGGCGGTCAGGGCGATACCCAGGCCGAGGGGCCCCAGGCCGAGAAGGTGCACCCAGGCGGTCGGAAAGGGCGGCGGTGCGCCGAAGGGCAGGCCGCGCAAGCGCCACAGGTCCGCCAGCCAACCGGCGAAGGCGGCACAGATCCACGAGAGTCCCCAGACCCCGAAGACCCGGGTCGACCCCGTGATCCACTCGGTGTCGTGCAGGAAGGTGCCCAGGCGCCACCACCCGAAGGAAAGGGGCGGCGGCATGTACCAGCGCAGAAGCTCCCCCAGCATCCAGGCCGCGGGAGCGGCGAGGGCGAGGGGATAGCGACGGGCCAAACGACGCAGGGCGAAACCGCTGGCGGCGTGGTAGAGGGCCGGGATCAGCGCCAGCAGGGGCACGAGCCAGGGAAATAGGTGCCGCATCCAGACCATCAATCCCAACAGGCCCACCGCCGCCGCCAGCCACTCCGCCAGAAAGGCCCGCCGACCGGGACGGCAGCAGAAGAGCGCCCAGGGTGCCAGGCAGACGAAGGCGGTGTGGCCGAACCCCTGGGGACGACCGACCCCCGGTTGGCTGGCGGCCAGGGCCAGCCAGGCGAGAAGCGCCCAGAAAAAGCGCCTTTGGGGGGAGAGGGGTTCGAGTCGGGGCGCCACGGTCGGATCGCGGTAGAGGAATCAGTACAGGGGACGGAAGAGAGCGGGACCGCCGGGTTCGAGCTTTTCTCCGGGCGGTACGACCGCCATCGCCGTCGCAGCACTGAGGCCGACGATGTCCGCGGAGCCCGACCAGGAGATCGGCGTCAACGCGGCTACGCCGTCCTCCCCCTCGGCGACGGTCACCGGCAGGTTCTGCTGGCGTGGATTCGCGGCCGTCGGCGCACCGTTCCAGCGACCTCGCCTGAGGGGCTCGATCCACTCCTTTTCATTCCTCCCTGCCAGCTTGCGCAGGGCGGGCCGCACGAAGACCTCATGGTCGAGCAGACAGGAGACCGGGTTGCCCGGCAGGCCGAAGACCAGGGTCCTCTCCCGGCGGGCGAACCAAAGGGGCTTGCCCGGCTTGATCGCCACCTTGTGAAAGACCTCGCGCACCCCGAGCGCCTCGAAGGCTTCGGCGACCAGGTCGTACTCCCCCATCGAGACGCCGCCGGTGGTGAGAACCACATCGGACTCCTCCAGGGCGGCTTCGAAGCGCGCCCGCAACTCGGCGGCATCATCGCGCACGCGCTGGGGAGGACGCACCCGGGCCCCGGCGCGTCGGGCGAGGGCGGCCAGGTGGAGCGTGTTGCTCTCCCGGATCTGCCCGGGGCCCGGCCTCTCGGTCGGGGGGACCAGCTCGTCGCCGGTGCAGAGAAGACTCACGATCGGCTGTCGAAAGACCGGCACCGGCTCGCAGCCGACGGTCGCCAGAACCGAGAGGTCGGTGGGAGTCAGGCAGCGCCCGCGAGCCATCACCCTCTGCCCCACCCGTAGGTCCTGGCCCCGATTACAGATATTTTGCCCCTGCCGGAGCTCATCCTCGATCCGCACCCGGGAGCCCTCGCGACGGGTGCGCTCGACCATGACCACCGTGTCACAATCGGCCGGCACCTCGGCGCCGGTGGAGATCGCCACGCAGGCTCCGGGCGGCACTTTCCCCTCGAAAGGGTGTCCTGCGCGGGATTCTCCGCAGATCGTGAGCTCCGCCTGCCCGTCCACCACCTCCGCCGCCCGCAGGGCGAAGCCGTCCATGGCGGACTTCTCGAAGGGGGGCGCTTCCACGTCCGAGAGCACCTCTCGAGCGAGCACCCGACCCGCCGCCTCGAAGAGAGGTAGCTCCTCGGTGTCGCGCAGGGGCTCGGTGTGGTTCAGAATCTCTGTAATGGCCAGAGCGGGCGTACGCATGGCGCAGGAGTGTAGCGCCGCCCCACCCCCACCACGATCCCCATGCCCCGTACCCTTCTCACCTTCCTCTTGCTTGCCTCCCTCCTTCCCGCCTGCCGGCCCCACGAGGCCGCCGAGGCTTCGGGTCCCCTCGACGGAGCGATCACCCGTCGCAGCGCCACCCGCGTGCGTACCCAACCGGTCGAACAGAGGGAGATGGTGCGGCAGATCTCGACGACCACCACCCTGGAGTCGGCGCGGCAGATCGACGTCTATCCCCGGGTCGCCGGGGTCGTCATCTCCGTCCAGGCCGAGGAGGGTTCGCGGGTCGAGGAGGGAGAGGTGCTCGCCAAGCTCGACCCCCGCGAGGCGCAGGCGCGCTACGAAGACGCCCAGGTGGCACTGCGTGAAGCCCAGGATCAGGTGGCTCGCCTCGAGGTGGCCGCCAAGGAGAGCAAGGAACGCGCCGAGAGCGCCAAGCTGGCCTACGAGCAAGCCAAGAGCGAGTACGAGCGCAACCGGGATGCAGGGCTGATCTCGGCCCTCGATCTGGAGAAGTTGCGCCTCACGCGCGACACGAACGAGCGCACGTGGAGCGCGGCGGTCCTGACCCATGAAGGGGCGGTGCAGGACCTCGCGCACCAGTCCCTCTTGATCGAACGCGCCGAACTCACCGTGAAGCGCGAAGCCCTGGCCCTCTCCTTCACCGAGATCACCGCTCCCTTCGCGGGGGTCGTCGCCGAGCGGCGCGTGCGCGTGGGTGATACGGTCACGACGGGGGCTGCCGCCTTCGTCCTGACCGACCCCGAGCACCTGCGTTGCATCGTGCCCCGTCCCCAACGGGAGCTCCCCTTCTTCCAGAGCGCCTGCTCCGAGGGCGAGAAGGTCGAGATTCGAATCGTGCCCGAAGCCTATCCCGAGCGGGAGTATCGCGGCACGATCGAGATCGTCTCCCCCACCATCGACGCCACCTCCGGCTCCTTCCGGCTGACGATCGGGGTCGAACAGCCCCGGGACGGCAGCCCACGCCTCTTGCCCGGAATGCTGGCGCGCATCTCGATCGTCACCGAACGCCACCCCGATGCCTTGATCGTCCCCAAGCGCGCCCTGCGCCGCGAGGGCGACCGCTATTTCGTCTACCTTGCCCGGGAGGGTCGGGCGCTGCGGGTTGCGGTCCGGGAGGGATTCTCCGACGACGAGAACGTCGAGATCCTGCCCGAGGAGGCCGGGGCCCTGGCGGCAGGCGACCCGGTGATCGTCGTCGGCAACCGCGACCTCGAGGATGGAGAGGAGGTCGAATCCGAGCAGTGGAGATCCGACTCCGACCCGACCCCCCAGGGTGCGGGCGAAGAGGGCGCCGCTGAGGCGGCAGGCGAGGCGGGTGGCAGCGTGGCCGACGAAGGTCACGCGCAGGCGTCCGAAGAGAGCGACGGCGCCGAGGCGTCGGACGGCTAGGCCCCGCCATGTCCCGCCTCCAGTTCGTCGCCACCCGCCCGGTGGCGATCAGCATGTTCATCCTGGCCCTGGCGGTCTTCGGCTTCGTCTCCCTCTCACGGCTGCCGATGGACCTCTTGCCGGAGATCAGCTACCCGACCCTGACCGTGCGCACATCCTTCCCCGGCGCCGCGCCCGAGGATGTCGAGGACCGCGTCTCGGTGCGCATACAGGAAGCGCTCTCAACCCTGCCGGGTCTGGTGCGCACCACCTCGATCAGCCGCGCCGGCTTTTCGGACATCGTGCTCGAGTTCGACTGGGGCACGCGCATGACCTTCGCGGTCCAGGAGGTGCGCGACCGACTGGACGGTGTGCGCCTCCCCGATGCCGCGGAGCGCCCGCTGATCCTGCGCTACGACCCGACCCTCGATCCCATCCTGCGCGTCAGCGTTGCGCCGCCGGAGGAGGAAGCCCTCTCCGAAGCGGCGTCGATCCACCTGCGCTGGTTGGCGGAAAAGCGCATCAAGCGTGACATCGAGGGACTGGCTGGAGTGGCCGCGGTTCAGGTCCACGGCGGCCTCCAGGAGGAGATCCGGGTGCGTGTCGATGCGGAACGCCTGGCCGCCCTGCACCTCGACCCCGCCACCGTCGCCCAGCGCCTGTCCCAGGAGAACCTCAACGCCTCGGGCGGACAGATCCGTGAGGGATCCACCGACTACCTGGTGCGCGCCTTGGGTGAGTTCAAGACGGTCGAGGAGATCGCCAACCTGACCCTCGTGCGCCGCGGCGGAGCGGACATCCGCGTGCGCGATGTGGCTGTCGTCGAACGCACCCACGCCAAACGTGAGGTCATCACGCGCCTCGACGGTGTCGAGGCGGTGGAGATCGCGATCTTCCGGGAGGCGGGGGCCAACATCGTCGATGTGGCCCGGCGCGTGCGTGAGCGACTCTTTGGAACGGCGTCACAGCAAAAGCTGGCGGCCAAGAAGCAGCGCGAAGGGGGCGGACAGGCAAGCAGCCAAACCTGGGGCGACCGGCAGGCACTCGACTACATCGCCTGGAACATGCGCGACCAGGTGCGGTTGAGCCTGCTCTCGGACCAGTCGACCTTCATCGCCGCCGCCATCGCCGACGTCCGGGATGCGGCCTTTCTCGGCGCTCTCCTGGCGATCGCCGTGATGTGGGTCTTCCTGCGCCGGCTCTCGGCCACCTTGATCATCGGCGCGGCGATCCCGATCTCGATCCTGGTGACCTTCGCGCCGATGTACCTCTTCGGCGTCTCCTTGAACATCATGTCCCTGGGCGGTCTGGCCCTGGGGGTGGGCATGCTGGTCGACAACGCCATCGTCGTGCTCGAGTCGATCATGCGCTGCCACGACGAAGGCGACGACCTGGCCCGCGCCGCCGTGCGCGGAGTGAGCGAGGTCGCAGGAGCGATCACCGCCTCGACCCTGACGACGGTGGCGGTCTTCGCACCGATCGTGTTCGTCGAAGGCATCGCCGGACAGATCTTCGGCGACCAGGCGCTGACCGTGGTCAGCTCGCTGCTCGTCTCCCTGCTCGTCGCGGTGCTCCTGATCCCGATGCTCGCCTCGCGCAGCCTACCCAAGGTCTCCCTGGCGCCGCCGGGCAAGGGTCTTCGGCGCATCGGCGTCTACCTCGCCCTGCCGGAGTACCTTCGCCGCCCGCCCCGGCCGTGGAGCGCCGAGAGTGCCTTCGGCAACCTGCTGCACCTGGTCTTCGTACGCATCCTCGGATCGCTCCTGTTCCTCTCGGCGCGACTCCTCATGGTCCCCCTGGCCGGGGTGGTGAAACTCTTGACCCTGGCCACCTGGCCCCTGCGCACCACCTTCGATCGACTCTGGGGACTGGCCGAGAACGGCTACCCCGTGCTCCTGCGCGCCGCACTGGCCCACCCGCTGCTCGTCCTGGTGGGGACCGGTCTCTTGGGTGGCCTGGCTTGGCAGCACGCCAAGGATCTCGGTACCGAGCTCCTGCCGGAGATCCATCAAGGGGAGTTCACCGCCCATATCGGCCTTTCGGTCGGCAAATCGATCGACCGTTCCGACGTGATTTTCCGCCAGCTCGATCGGGAGGTGCGCGCCCTGGATGGGGTGGCCCTGACGGCGCTCACCGTCGGTGTCGAGAAGGATACGCTGACGCGCGACATCGAGGGCGAGCACACCGCGCGCCTCACGGTCCACCTGACCGACGAGGCCCGGAGCGCGGAGGCCGAGGAACGGGTCGTCGGCGAGGTGCGCAGCCTGCTCGGCAACCACCCGGAAGTTCGCTCGGTCGACATCCGCCGCCCGACGCCTTTCACGATCGATGCCCCGATCGCCGTCGAGGTGCGCGGCCACGATCTCGATGCCCTGGCCCGCGTGGCCGAAGAGGTGCGCCGGCGCATGGAACGCATCCCCGGCCTGACCGATGTGCGCACCACGGTGCGTCCCGGTCACCCCGAGGCGCGCATCACCTTCGACCGGGACAAGGCCCTCGAGTACGGCCTGGACCTGGCCCAGGTCACCAGTTTGATCCGCGACCAGGTGCAGGGCAACGTCGGAACACGCTTCGTCGAGGGGGATGATCGCATCGACATCCGCGTCAAGGGTGACGAGAGCACCCTGGCGAGCATCGCCGCCGTCGAAGAACTGATCGTCAATCCGACGGCCGAAGACCAGATCCCCGTGCGCCTGCGTTCGGTGGCGCGCATCGACGAGGTGCGCGGACCGGCCGAGATCCGCCGTATCGGCAACAGCCGCGCCGTCCTGGTGACCGCCGTCAGTGCCGGCCTCGACCTGGGGGGAGTCTCCAAGCGTATCGAGGCGGCCCTGTCCGACCTGGTCCCCCCTGCCGACGTCACCGTCGAACTCGGCGGCCAAAAGCGCGAGATGGAAAAGGGCAGCGCCAGCCTGAAGAGTGCGCTGCTCCTGGCGATCTTCCTGGTCTATGTGGTCATGGCCAGCCAGTTCGAGTCCCTCTTGCAGCCGTTGATCATCCTCTTCAGCGTGCCGCTGGCGGGCGTGGGCGTCGTCCTGACCCTCACCGCACTGGAGATCCCCCTCTCGGTCGTCGTATTCATCGGCCTGATCCTGCTGGCGGGCATCGTCGTCAACAACGCCATCGTGCTGGTCGACCGCATCAACCAGCAACGCGGCGCGGGTCTTTCGCTCCAGGCAGCGATCCTCGATGCAGGCCGTGCGCGGCTGCGCCCGATCTTGATGACCACGACCACGACGGTGCTCGGGCTCCTGCCTTTGACCGGTTGGTTGGCGGGCCTGCCGATCATCGGGCGTTTCGGGGCCGGGGAGGGGGCCGAGATGCGCGCTCCCATGGCGATTACCGTCATCGCGGGCCTCGTCAGCTCGACCGTGCTTACCCTGGTGGTGGTGCCGGTGATCTACCGCCTGACCGCCCTCTTGCGGCCCGCCGCAGGCACCGTCCGATCATCTGGTGAGGAAAAGGTGCGATGAGCCATCCCCCCAAGACAGGGCGCGGCCTGACCGCGCTGCTCGTCGATCGCCCGGTCGGTACGCTGGTGATCTTCGTGACCCTGATCGTGATCGGGGTCATCGCCTATAGCCGCATCCCCCTCCAGATGCTGCCCAGCGGCATCTCGGGGACGCGCTTGACCGTCTGGGTGAACCACCCCGGCTCCTCGGCGATGGAGAACGAGGAGAAGGTCGCGCGGCCCCTGGAAGAGCAGTTCCGCACCCTGCCCGACCTGAAGGAGTTCACCTCCCGCTCGGGCGAGGGGTCGACACTCCTGCGCGTGATCTTCAACAAGGCGGGCGATCTGGATCTCGCCAAGGCCGAGGTACGCGACCGCATCGAACGGGCCCGGCCGGACCTACCCGATACGGTGGACCGCATCTTCGTCTGGGCCAACGATGACGGTCAGCCGCCGATCATGTTCTTCGCCATCCTGGTCGAGGAGCGCAGCCGGGACCTGGACTTCTTGGTCGAACACGTCGTCCAGCGGCGATTGGAAGCGGTCGAGGGAGTCAGCCGCGTGCAGGTCTGGGGCATGCTCGATGACTCGGTGCGTATCCTCTTGGACGAAGACAAGGTGCGCGCCACGCGCCTCGACATCGGTGCACTGATCCGGCGCCTCAACGCCGACAACTTCGCCAGCCCCATGGGCGAAATCACCGACGGCGGCCGGCGTTTCCTCCTGCGGGCGGACATGCGTTTCCGAGATCTGGACGCGATCGAGAACTACCCCATCGGAGGAGGCCTGCGCATCCGGGACGTGGGCAGTGTCGAGCGGGTGAAGAGCGTCCGCGACCGGCTGACGCGCATCGATGGACGCCTGGCCTACTACGGAATGATCCAGAAGGAGTCGACGGCCAACGTGGTCGAGGTCTCCCGCGCGGTGAACGAGATCATCGATTCCCTGGGGGACGACCCTCGCCTGGCGGGCAAGGTGGGTATGGCGGTCTTCTTCGACCAGGCGCGTTTCATCGAGAACTCCCTGGGTCAGCTCGAATCGACCGCGCTCTGGGGTGGGGGCCTGGCGGTCCTGATTCTGTTCCTCTTCCTGCGGCGTGCGCGCATGACCCTGTGCGTCGCCCTCTCGATCCCGACCTCCGCACTCCTGGCCGTCGCCTACGAGTACTTCACGGGCGGCAGTTTCAACATCCTGACCATGACCGGCCTGACCCTGGGGATCGGCATGCTCGTGGACAACTCGGTGGTCGTGATCGAGAACATCGCACGCCTGCGTGCCCAGGGGGCGGACGGACGCAGCGCGGCTGTGCGCGGAGCCCAGGATGTGGGCCTGGCCATCGCCCTGGCCACCCTGACCAGCGTGGTGGTTTTCCTGCCGCTGATGTTCATGGGCGACAACCAGATGATGCGGGTGATGCTGACCGCCCTGGGCATCCCCCTGTGCGCTTCGCTGCTCTTCAGCCTCTTGGTCGCGCTGGTCTTTCTGCCGGTCATCGCCGCTCGCATCCTGGGCGAACGTCCGCGCCTGGTGCGCGGCCCCGCAGCCCTGCTCGGCCGCCTCAGCACCCTGCCCGTCCTGCTGCTGGGGCGTGTGATCGGGGCGCTGCGCAGCGCAGCCCTGGCCCTGGCCCTCTTGCTGCGGGGCTTCCTGCGCCTCTTGGTCGAGCTCTTGACCCCGGCGCGCTGGCCCCTGGCTGGGGGGCTCCTGGCCCTGGCCATCCTCTCGATCCGCAGGGAAGCCCGCCTCGATCCGTTGCGACGAGACCTCGGCGCGCTCGGCCTGAAGGAGACGCTGCTCTCGGGCTCCGCGACCTCCCATCTGGTGCTGCCGCTCTTGGCAGCTCTTGTGGCGGGGGCCTTCGCCATCCTCGCCTTGCCCCTTTGGCGTGCTCGCCTGCGCGCCCCCCTCTCCCGGCCCGAGCGTCTCGTCCCGGCGGGCACGTCGCTCTTGGCTTGGATCCAGGCGACCAACCGCTCCCTTCTCGACTGGACCCTGCGGCACCGCCTGACCGCCACCGGCCTGTCGCTGCTCTTGCTCGCCACGGTGGTCGTTCCCATGGGAAAGATGACCATGGCCGCTTTCGGCCAGGACGAGGACACCTCGGAGCTGGCGATGCAGATCAAGATGGAGCGCAACTTCACCTTGGACGAGACATCGAGGGAGATGCAGCGCTACGAGGACTTCCTCGAGGGTTACCGCGAGGAGCTGGGTTTCACCCACCTGGTCTCTCGTTTCGGCGAGGGCGGTGGTGAGCTCGAGTTGCGCTGGGATGAGCGCCAGGACCCTCGCGACCTCGACCTGTTGCGCGCACGTCTGCGCCGGGAGCTCCCTCGGCTGCCCGGCCATCAGGTGCTCTTCAGCACCGAACAGCAGATGGATGTCGCCAGCCGCCAGTACGTCCATTTCCAGCTTCGGGGCCCACGGGCCGACGCGCTGGAGAGCTACGGCTTGGCGGCGGTCGAGATCCTGCGTTCCGTCCCCGGGCTCTTGGACGTGACGACCTATCTCGAGGATTCTCCCGAGCAGGTGCGTCTGACCCTGGATCGCAACGTCGCGCAGCGCTACGGAGTGACCTCCCAGATCGCCCTGCGCAACGTGGCCTGGGCACTGCGCGGAGCGGCGCTGCCCCGCTTCCAGGAAGAGGGGCGTGAGGTGCCCTTCCTGATGGAGTACGACGAGGAGCAGACCGCCGGTCTCGACACCCTGCGAGACCTCGAGGTCTTCACGGGTCAGGGAATCGTACCCCTGAGCGCCTTTGCCGACATCGACTTCCAGCGTGGTCGCAACTCGATCTTCCGGCGCAACGGCCTGACGACCTTCAACATCCAGGCCCGCATCGCCGACCCCAGTCGCCAGGCCGAGTTGGTCGAGGCCGGCTACACGGCCCTGGAGGGGCTCGACCTCCCGCGTGGTTTTTCGTTGGGCCGCGATGACTCGGTGCTCTCGCGCCAGCGCCAGGAGATGGCCCAGATGTACTCGGCACTGCTCCTCTCGGTGGTGCTGGTCTTCCTCTTGATGGGCATCCTCTTCGAGTCGGTCCTCTTGCCCTTCTCGGTCCTCTCGACGATCCCTTTCGCCGTGCTCGGTGCCCTCTGGACCCTCTACCTCTCCGGGACGACGATGGACTCGGTGGGTTGGATCGGAGTCATCATCCTGGTCGGGGTGGTGGTCAACAACGGCATCGTGCTGATCGACAAGATCCACCGCCTGCGCGTGGATGAGGGTCTCGCGCGCCATGAGGCGGTTCTCGAGGGGGCGGCGGCACGGGTGCGTCCAATTCTGATGACGGCGTTGACGACGGTCTTCGGCCTCCTGCCGATGGCCTTGGGCAGCGCCCCGACCCAGGGCATCGACTATCGTGCCCTGGCGGTCTGCGTCGCGGGGGGTCTCTCGGCGGCGACCCTTTTCACGCTCTGGGTCGTGCCCCTGGCCTACACCCTGCTCGACGACCTCGGCCGTGCCACGCGGCGCATGGTGCGCGACATCCTGGGAAGTGGGGAGCGACCGGCCCCCAGCGGTGGAACCCAGGCAGTCTTCCCTCGCAAGAGCCTCTGAATCCCCGGCCTCCGCCTTCGTACCGGCCGGCGCAGAGAGGGCTATTAGGGCACGAAGGTGATGCGGTAGGCGTCGGTCAGGCCGAAGCCGGCGGGGCTGGCGGGGTCGCTGTACCAGGCCTGGACGATGCGGGTCAGGCCTGGTTTCCAAGGGGCGGGGCCGTGGGCGAGCTGGCCCTGGGTCATGTCGACCTTGACCGTGCCGTAGCCGTTCTCATCGAGCTGCACCGGATCGCCGATCGTGATCAGACCGTGGATGCCCCCCGAGACACAGAGCACCCCGCTGCCCATGGGGCGCTGCACCTCGCTTGTTCCGTAGAAGAAGAAGGCCGGCTCCCCGGGGACGCCATCCTCGATGCTGATGCTGAGGTCGTTGT
>JALWOP010000412.1 GCA_027083445.1 Planctomycetota bacterium
CTCCCCCCCCTCGACATCCCATGTTGCTGACGCTCAGCCTTGCGGCCGCCAGCCTCTCATTCACTCCCGCTTCGAGCGCGATTCAGGGCTCGATCTCGACCCCTTCTCCCCAGATCCGAGTCTCTCTCCAGCAGGGCGCCCGCAGGGGCGGGGCCCGCGTCGGGGCGATCCGTAGTGGAGCCTCCAGGGTTGGAGCGCGGGATCGGCGCAGCGATGAGATCGGGGAGGCGGTGCGGCTGACGACCCGCGACAAGCTGAGCCTGGCCGCCAGCTATTTTGCGCCCCGTACCCGTGGGGACAGCAAGGTGCCGGGGGTGCTCCTGGTCCACGACGCCGGTTCGAGCCGGGAGAGCGTGGCCTCCCTGGCCCTCTACCTGCAGCGCAAGGGCTACGGGGTCTTGACCCTGGACCTGCGCGGCCATGGGGAGAGCGCCGGCAAGGAACTCGACTGGAGCAAGCTCGACGAGAAGGGGCGCCAGTCCGCCTGGGCCTTCGCCGCTCGGGACCTCGATGCCGCCGCGAGCTACCTGCTCAAGCGCAAGGAGGTTCACGCGGCCAACCTGTCGATCGTCGGCGTCGGAGCCGGTGGTGCCCTCGCCCTGCGGCACGCCATGGACGACGATGCCACCCGGGCGGTCGTGCTCATCGATCCCCCGGCCGAGGTCTACGGCTTCGACATGACGGAAGGCATCGCCGACCTCGGCGGCCTGCCGACCCTGGTCGTCGCCTCCAAGGATTGCCGCGATCGGGCCCAGGGCATGCAGGCCGATGCCCAGGAGGCCAACGACGGCTACGAGTACATCACCGTGCAGGTCATGCGCTGTGACCGAGGCGAGGTCCTCTCGGACAAGCGTTTCAACTCCGCCTTCTCCAAGTGGTTGACGGGGGTGGTGATGGATAAGGACGACCGGCCGTAGGATCTAGCCGCCGTAGGGCTAACCCAGCTCAAGCTGGCGACGGGCGTCGACCTCGTCGCGGTTGACCGCGTCGATCGCATCGCCGAGCTGCTCCCAAAGGTCCCAGTCGCGGTCGATCGCCCGGCGCATGTTGCGCATGAGCTGGATCGCCATGCGCAGGACCCGGCAGAAGTCGCCCGCGGTCGCCTCACTACCCTCGAGGGCCCCCTCGATGTCCGCTCCCTCGTACCAGGCGACCAGGGGACGGGAGAGGCCCCAGTCGGGCCGCTTGAGGGGGGGCTCGATCCCCAGCCCGGCCTCCGCCGAGGCCAGCTCGCCGATGACCTTCGCGACGTTGCGTTGCAGACCGGCGAAGGCGCGCGGCAGGGTGGGGGGGCGACCATGGCGGCGCCGCTCCTCGTGGATCATGGCCACCGCCACCGCCGCCAGGGCCCGGGGGGGCAGGTTCTCGAGGCTGCCCTGGAAAAGCAGCTCGGTCATCTGTAGCTCGTAGCCGTTCAAGATGCGCGCGATACGCCCGCGGGGGGTCAAGCGATCCCCGTCGAGGTAGTGGAACTGGTCGAGCAGGGAGAGGTGGCGCTCGATCAAGCGCCGCTGGTCCCGGCGCTGGCGCTCGCGCGCCTTCTTGTTCTTGGCCCGCGCTTGGAAGTGGGCGAAGCTGCGCTCCCAGGCCTCCGGCACCCAGTCCCGGCCGGCGCGCTCGACCAGGTGAAGAAGGGTCGAGTAGGAGAGGCGGAAACGGCTGCGCACCGGCTCGGGCTTGCCGGCGAAGAGGCGCTCGAGGGGCGCCTCCAGAAGATCCCTGCGCCCCAGGACGCAGAAGACGAAGCCCTTCTCGTCGATGCCCTGACGTCCCGCCCGGCCCGCCATCTGCATGTAGTCCCGGGTGCGCAGGTAGTCGAAGTCGATGCCGTCGAACTTCTTGAGCCCGCTGAAGACCGCCGTGCGCGCCGGCATGTTGATGCCGAGGGCGAAGGTCTCGGTGGTGAAGAGGAGTCTGAGGAGTCCGGCGGTGAACATGCGCTCGACCAGCTCCTTGAGGACCGGCAGCATCCCCGCGTGGTGATAGGCGACCCCGCTGCGAGCCATGCTCATCACCTCGCCGCGCAGGATGCGGCGATCGAGCTGGAAGAGGTCGACCAGCTCCTCTTGCAGGGCCTCCATGCGAGCGCGCTCCTCTGCGTCGAGGAGATCGCGGTTCTCGGCGATGCGCGCCAGGCGCTCGCAGTCCTTGCGCGAAAAGGAGAAGACCAGCGCCGGCAGGAGCGCACGCTGGGTCAGCTCGTCGAAGAGGGGGGCGGGATCGGGAGGGGCCGTGAAGGTGCGGCCGCCTCGTCCGCGGCCGAAGCCTCCCCGGCGCCGCCGCGGACGAGGGGGCGCCTCGGATGCGGCACGTCGCCGTTCGAGGGCGAGCTTGGAAGGGTCGAAGGCCCCGCGCCGTTCGGTCCAGCACCAATGGCTGAGAGGGACTGGCCGGCGCTGTTCGCGCACGAGCTCCAGTTCGGCGTCGCGCACCTCTCCGAGCCAGTGGCCGAGTTCCTCGACGTTGGCGATCGTCGCCGAGAGGCAGACCAGATGAACCGACTGGGGCAGGAAGATCAGGCTCTCCTCCCAGACCGTGCCGCGCTCGCGGTCATCCATGTAGTGGATCTCGTCGAAGATCACATAGGCCACGTCGCGCAGGAGAGCGGGGTTCTCGAAGATCGCGTTGCGCAGGATCTCCGTGGTCATGATCAAGACCTGGGCCCCGGCGTGGATGGTCACGTCCCCGGTCATGAGGCCCACGTCGACCTCGGGGTCATCCCGGAAGTCGCGGTACTTCTGGTTGGAGAGGGCTTTGACCGGGGCGGTGTAGATGCAGCGCTGGCCCCGTCGCACCGCCTCGGCGATGGCGTATTCCGCCACGAGGGTTTTTCCCGCCCCCGTGGGCGCCGCCACGAGCACGTTGCGTCCCGCCCGGATGGCGTCGACCGCCTGGATCTGGAAGCGGGCGAGGTCGAAGCCCTTCCAGCCCACGACACGGCCGCCGGGGTCGACGCGCTCCTGGGTTCCCGCCACCGGGGAGCGTGCACTGGGATCGGGCCGGGGGCCGTGTCGTGGGCTGGAAG
>JALWOP010000413.1 GCA_027083445.1 Planctomycetota bacterium
GACGACGGCGACTCGACTTCGTAGACTTCTTCACGGGGCTCTCCTTGCGGTAGGGGTTGTCCTAACTCTTCTTCTACCAAGGGGTTGAGCCCCCGACCAAATCTCACACAGCCGCGGACGTCCTCCGCGAAAGATGGTGTCCCTTGACAAGTCTCGCTCGCTACACCCACCGGGTGGCCATCTCGAACAGCCGCATCTTGTCGACTGCCGAAGGGAGGGTCCGGTTTCGGTGGAAGGACTACGCCCGGGGCAACACGGCGCGCACGATGACTCTCTCGGCCGAGGAATTCCTGCGCAGGTACCTGCTCCATGTGCTCCCGAAGGGCTTCGTGCGCATCCGGCCCTACGGCTTTCTCTCGAACCGCTCCCGTGAGCAGAAGCTCCAGCTGGTACGCGACCTGATCGCCGCGGAAGGGGAGGAGACAGGTCAGAAGCCCGCCCGTCCGACTGCACCCCTGGGGAGACCGACGGGTCCGGAGTCTGACCGATGTCCCGTGTGCGCAGAGGGTCGCCTGCTCATCGTGGCCGAACTCACGGCCGTGGATCTCCTCCGCATCGGCCTCCTACCGCGGACTCCTCCTTGACAGAACGGCCGTGCGAGCCGATCCTCTGAATCCCTTGGACTTCCTGACCCGCCATGGCTTGCATCCCTACTCGCTCTCCCGCAAACGGGCCTTGTCCCTCTCACAGGGGCCTCTGCCTTCCAATCCCCATAGCTCCACCGTCCCTGCCGGAGCGACTCAGTCCAACTGATCCTATCCATCATGTCCGGGTGGAAAGCCGCAGCGCAACGAACGACGTCGGCCCGGACACGACGGATAGAATCCTCTTCGTTAGACGCGCCAGAATCAAGGAGTGAGAATAGGTGACGGCAGAAGTTGGAGTGCTCAATCGGGTTGGCGTCGCGCTGGCGGCTGATAGCGCCGTGTCTATAGGCCGGGAAGCCAACAAGATTTGGACCTCGGCCGACAAGCTATTCCATCTGTCTCAATCGGCACCCGTCGGCCTGATGGTGTACGGGAACGCGAACTTCATCGGGATCCCGTGGGAAACAGTCGTCAAGGATTTCCGGCGGGAACTTGCCGACTCGCGCTTTGACCGGCTAGAGCAGTACGCAGACCGATTCTTCCGTTTCCTAGGCAGGAATCGGACGCTCTTCCCTGCGGCATCGCAAGACCAGATGGCTTCGGAGTTGATCAAGAGCCTCTTCCTTCATCTCAGACATGAAGTGCAAGATCGGCTAACTTCCGAGGCAGAGCAACGCGACGGGCTTGACGAAGCCGAGATCGGGCCGATCGTCGATGAGGTTGTGACGGGTCGTCTTCGTCTGGTTAGGGAGCAAGAGCGACTTGCAGGGTTCGGAAGTGAGACGGTGGCGGAGATTCGTAAACGATACGGTCCAATCGTTCGACGCGAACGAGCTGACGTCTTCGGCACCCTGCCCATCAAGGCCGGAACCAGCCGCAAGATCTCGTCCGTAGCGCTGGAGATGCTCGTCCGTCGGTACCTTGGCCCCTCCAGGTCGGGGGTCGTGTTCGCGGGGTTCGGAGAGCGCGAAGCGATGCCGGCCCTCTACGCGTACGACATGGAGGAAATGGTCGCGAATACGCCTCGTCGAGCACTAGCGCAAGAGGCGCGGATCACGCTGGAGAGCAGCGCGGCGATCATCCCTTTTGCGCAGCAGGAGATTGTCCATGCGTTCCTCCGCGGCGTAGATCAGGAACTCGGCAACCACATGCGCGAGTCAACGGCCGTCCTCTTCAAAGGCGCAATCGGGTCGATTCTTGACGCAGTCGGCAGCGTAGACCAAGCTCTCAAGGACTCTCTGGGTGCCGCAATAGAACCGGGGGTTCGGCAAGCTCTCAAGGACCTCTTTGCGGAGTGGGAAAACCAGACGACTCTATACTGGAGGCCGATCGTTGAGATCGTCTCTTCTCTACCCAAGGATGAGTTGGCCGGCATGGCCGAAGCGCTCGTAAATCTGACGAAGTTCCGGCGGCGGATTACGCCGGAGCGCGAGACTGTCGGTGGCCCCATCGACGTAGCTGTTATCACAAAGGGTGATGGATTCGTCTGGATTGCCAGGAAGCACTACTTCGAACCGGAACTGAACCCACGCGCGCTTGCGCGCTACACGCGAGAGGGATGACATGACGAATACACGGAAGCGCTTTCAAACCGGTCGTGAGATCATGAAGGCGTATGTGCCAAACTACGTCCCTCCTATGCGGCCCTTCAAAATCCAAGAGCACCTTGGAACGCGTTCCGGCGATGACTTGGCTCAGACGCTTCTGAGGGAGTTCACGAAGCGGCTCGGCAAGAAGAAGCTCAGGGTAGAATCGCGGCCAGCGGCGTCTAACAAGCCAATGCAGCGGACGCGCTCCGCGCGCCGCTGATCAGTAAGGCGTGTGTGCCCGGCATGCACCATCATCGAGAAGTGAAAGTCTTCTACGGACCCAGACAGAGAGGAACCGGAATCCCGAGGCAACTGCGTCGCCGCGAGGCGGGGTGGGAAGGAAGCCGCAGGGAGAATTCTCGGCTCGAGGAACACGAATCACATCAGGCTTCAGTACCTGGGCGAGTTGGCACGGCACAACGAAGCCCGAAATCTGTCCAGAAGGTGCTTGAGTAAATGTGGCGAGCGCGAGAAGAAGGTGATGGCGCTTACCCGGGGAGATCTGCCTCTTCGTCCGGAAGGACTGACCGCACGGTAACGGGCGGTGATCGAGAGGCAGAAGTCAGCAGAGGCCATAGTAGCTCCCCTTGCACGGAGCGAAGGGCCGAACAAGATGTCGGGCCGCGGCCCAGAGGGCAGAGCAACAGTTTCGGTGTAAATTCTCACTCGGTGTCCATGCTGAGGTAGATGCGTCCGGTCTCCCACTCCTCTGAGAACTCGATCGCGACAGCGCTGACGAGTCGGAGCAGGGAGGCGGCGTTCGGAAAGAGCGTTGCGACGCGGGTGCGCCGCTTGATCTCGCGGCTCAGTCGTTCGAGCGCATTGCTCGTACGTAGTCGCCGT
>JALWOP010000414.1 GCA_027083445.1 Planctomycetota bacterium
GCAAACCATGCGATGGGGAAGAGGAGGAAGAGGGAGAGGTTGAGGAGGCGGAGGGTCATGGGCGTTGTATGGCTTGTGTAAGCCCCCCTTCCGGCCCCTCTCCTGGCCCAGGAGCCCGCTCAGGACGAATCCGGAGCCGAAGCACCGCCCACGCTCGTCTGGATTACGACCCAGCAGGAGGCCGAACTGGCCCGGGAGAGCCTCTTCCTCGAGCCCGATGGCTGGAGAAGCAGCGTCCATGTATCCATCCCGGGGCGCACGGTGGACTTCACCTGCACCCTGACGCGTGATGGGAAAGGCGGCCGAACCTGGTCGGTAGAAACCGAGGGCGGGAGCGTCGCGGCCTCGTTCGAAGGGGGACATGTCACGGCCGAACTCTCCGACGGGGCGGACCAGTCGCGCGAGGTCGCCTTCGACGTCGAGGGCGAGTTGCCCTTCTTCTTCGAGAACCTGGTCTTCGGTTGCCTCTACGAAGCGGGGCGCGATCTGATCGCCCGGGCGGAAGCGGATGACCTGAAGGATGGCGCGACCCTGACGGCCATCCTCGCACAAGCCGGCCGCACCCTGCCTTTCACCCTGAAATCCCATGCCCGGGATGAGGAAGGCATCTGGACCTTCACGATCCTCTTCCCGCCGGGTCTGGACATGACCTGGACCTGTGGGGAGGACGCCCTGCCGATCACGATCGACGTGCCCGCCCAGAAGCTCGAGGTGCGTCGCGAGGGAGCCGCTCCCGATGGCCCCGGGGAGGGCCGCTCTCCAGTTTGCCGTGGCCCCTGGCGCGCCAAGCTCTCGCAGCCCACCTTCGAGGTCGAGACCGAAGAGGCGGTCGAGGTACCGATGCGCGACGGAGTCGTCCTCGTCGTCGATCTCTACCGTCCTGCCGCCGAGGGCAAGTATCCGACCATCCTGATCCGTACCCCCTACGACCGACACAACGAAGGTCTCGCCAACGGCGCACGCTTCGCCAAGCGCGGCTATGCGGTCGTCGTCCAGGACGTGCGTGGCCGCTTCGACTCGGGAGGCGAGTTTTTTCCCCTCATCCACGAGATGGAGGACGGCTCCGACACCCTCGACTGGATCGCTGCCCAGCCCTGGAGCGACGGCAAGGTCGGCATGATCGGCGCCAGCTACGTCGGCTGGGTGCAGTGGTACGCCGCCAAGAGCCGAAACCCCCATCTCCTGGCGATCATTCCCCAGGTCTCGCCCCCTGATCCCGACCAGAACATCCCCTATGAGGGAGGGGCCTTCCTGCTCGGATCGGCCTGGTGGGCGAGTGCCCTGACCTACATGGACCAGGGTGGCTTCGGCATCCCCGAGAAGGACTACGAGACGATCCTGGCGACCCTGCCCCTTTCCGACCTGGACGAGGCCATCGGTACGGATCAGCCCTTCCTCGACGTCTGGCTCTCCCATCCCCCCGACGATGAAGAGTTCTGGGGGCCCCAGCGCTACCAGAACGCCCTGGAGACGATGAACGTTGCCGCCCTCCATCTGACCGGCTGGTACGACGGCGATCAGCCCGGGGCCTTGCAGAACTTCCCGGTCCTGCGACGTCATGGCGCCACGGAGCGGGTGCGCACGGGCCAGTTCCTGATCGTCGGCCCCTGGGGCCACGGCTTCAACCTCGTGACCAAGCTGGGGGATGTGGACTTCGGTCCGGAGTCGGTCATCGACCGCTCGGCGGTGGAGGTGCGCTTCTTCGATCACTACCTCAAGGGAATCGACAACGGTGTCGAACGTGAGAAGCCGGTCTGGGTCTTCGTCATGGGAGAGAACGCCTGGCACAACGAAGAGAGCTGGCCCCTGCCGGGAACGCGCTTCACGCCGCTGTACCTCTCGAGCGAGGGAGATGCGACCCGGCGCGGCGGGGGCGGAAAGGTGGGGTTCGAGAAGGGCAAGGGTAGTGAGGCTTCCACCACCATCGCCTACGACCCGATGGACATCCCCAAGCTGGGCCTCGACTGGACCGACGTCACCGGCGACCAGGCGACGATGGATGTGAATGCCTACCCCGACCGTGCGGATGACCTGGAGTTCGACAGCGCGCCCCTGGCCGCGCCGGTCGAACTGACCGGCCCCTTCGAGGCTCTGCTCTATGTCAGGAGCGACGTTCAGGACGCGGACTTCGTGGTTTCCATCCTCAAGCTCGGCCTCGACGGCAGCGCCCGCCGCATCGCCACCGGCATCCAGCGCATGCGCTACCGCAACGGCAAGGACGACCCGGTCCCGCCGGGAGAGGTGGCCACCTTGCACGTCGACTGCTGGGCGAGCGGCATCCGCCTCGCCAAGGGGGAGCGTTTGCGAATCCAGGTCACCTCCACGGGCTTTCCGGGCTATGCGCGCAACTCGGGCACCCTGGAGCCGATCGCCGATGCCAAACGCCTGCTCCCGGCCCACAATGAGCTCCTCCACAGCGCCGAGTATCCCAGCCAGGTGATCCTCCCGGTCGTTCCCCGCCCAGACGCACCAGAGCTGCGCTTCGAAGAGCAACGCTGAGGCGCGCCGAAGGTCCTACTCCGCCAGGGACCTGCGTAGCTGCGCCACCAGATCGCCCAGGCTCTGGCGGTAGTCGAGCCGCGGGAAGAGCAGCTTCCAGACGTGTTCGTTGACGGCGGCCGGCGAAGCTTCGAGCAGGCCGGCCTCGCCCAGGCTGCGCAGTGCGGCCTGGACGATCAGGTCTTGCCGGGCGAGGAACGCACTCTCCAGACTCCCCAGTTCTTCGGCGACTGCCGCGCTTCGCTCCCCCACCTCAGGACCGAAGGCCCCCAGGAGCGCCCCGCCGAAGGCCATGGCGGCCTGCTCCTCGCGGTCCTTGGCGTAGAACGGGCTCGCCGCCCAGGAGAGGTTCCCCAAGAGAGAGGCCAGGGCACCCTGGGAGGCGCCCAGGCTTTCACCGGCCATGGTGGCGGCGGTAAAGAACCTCGAGAGGTGGTGGAGGACGATCGCGTTCACGGCCCACTGGTCCATGGCTGCCATGCTATCCCCAGGGCGCGTTCCCGAGGCTCGAGTTTCGGGCCGAGACGCCTGGGGAACGGCCCTGGAACACCGGGCCTTGGAGCGGGGTATCCTTGGATTCCGCCATGTCCTCCCGCTTCATCGCCACCCTTCCCGCGCTGCTCCTCTGCGCCTGGGCCTCCCTCTCCAGCGCTCCCCCCCGCCCCACCGCGACTCCCCCTCCCCAGGTGGGGGCGCCGCGGATCACGATCGTCTTGATCGACGACCTGGGCTGGGAGCTCTACGAGCGAGCCCAGACCCCCCATATGGACGCGCTGATGGCCACGGGACTCGTCTTCACCCAGGCCTGGGCCTATCCCGCCTGCGCACCCGCTCGCGCGGCCCTGATCACCGGCCGTCACGCGACCCGCACCGGGATGGGATCGAACCTGAACGAACCGGGGGAAAAGGGGCTGGCCTACGGGGAAGTGACCCTGGCGGAGCTACTCTCCGAACCGGTCGATTACTTCGGCAAGTGGCATGTCAGCAAGCGTCGCAGCGATCCCAACGCCCAGGGGTTCGACCACTATGCCGGGGGGCTGGGCAACCTCAACTGGGGCGGCTACTACAAGTGGAAGCACACGGTCGATGGATCGACGACGACCGACTACCGCTACGTGACCGGGGTCACGACCGATGAAGCCAGGGCGTCGACAGCCAACGTTCGCATCGTCGCCTACCACGCCCCCCACTCACCGATCGAGAACCCACCCGGTGGCACTGCAACGACCGACGAGGGGCGCGTGCTCGAGATGATCTCCTATCTCGACCGGGAGATCGGCCGACTGCTCGCGGACGACGACGGCTATCTCTTCCTCTTGGCCGACAACGGTACCGCCGTCGAGTTCGGCGGGCAGAAGGGGAGCCTCTTCGAGGGCGGGCTCAACGTCCCCTTCCTCGTCCGGGGTCCCGGGATCCAACCGGGGGTCACCGACGAGCTGGTCAGCATCGTCGACATCTACGCCACGGTGGCCGATCTGCGCGGTGTTCCCAGCGCGGCGGAGGATAGCCAGAGCCTGCTCCCGATCCTCCACGGCCTGCCGGGGACGCGCCACTACAACTACAGCGAAAAGTTCTCGACCAACGGGGACCCCTCCGACCGTGAGTGGGCCGTGCGCAACCGCTCCTGGAAGCTGATGCACACTCACTATCCGGTCCCCCTGAACCGCCTCTTTCGGATGCCGGGCGAGATCCCCGTCCATCCGCCCTACGATGCCCAGGAGCAGGCGGCTTTCGACGAGTTGCGCGGCGCATTTCCCTTCTAACGCGCCTGCACGCAAGGAGCCCAAGAAAGCCCTCGGTCCTTCCGAAGGTCTCGCGGCCCTGACCGAGGAGGTCGCCGAGCTGCTCCAGGCAGCCCAGTCGGAGCTCTTACTCCAGGCCCTGGGGCCAGATGACCTGGATGCAATCTCCTTTGAGGTGCCCACCGGGTTCGCGGCCCTGTTCGCGAAAGGCGGCGGCCTTGGCTCCCTCGATCGAGTGGTCGGGCTGCCCTCGGGGAGGAGCGCCACCGCTGGGGATCTCCTGGCCGCGCTGGCCTATGCGCGCCTGGGGCGCTGAGCGGACCCGGAAAAAAACCGACTGGACTGAAAGATGCCGGCGCGCCACGGGGAGTTCGGTGTCAGGGCTGCTGTACCCCCTGTCCTTCCCCTAACCGCGAACCACATCGATCCTCCATGATCTTCGTGCCCATCACCCTCGCGCTTCCCCTGGCGCTGCCCGCCCTCCAGGAGGGCGAGGCCGGACGACCTGCCGAGCGCATCTACACCCCCGACCGCGTCCAGGTCGGTCCGCCCCCCACCCGTGACGAGCCAGGCATCTCCGAAGCCCAGCTCTTCACTCCCGCTCAACAGCCGGTCGAGGCCACCAGCGACGAAGTGCCGCTGCCGATCCCGCCGGTCTTGGAGGGGGGCCCCGACGGCGACCGCCTGGTCGCCGAAGCCTCAGGGGATCCCTACTTCCTCGGGTTCGCGGCCGGACCCTACTTTCCCCCGAGCGACGAGCTGGTCGACCCGGCCTTGCTCGCATCCTACACCCGCGGAATCGACGGGCGTCCGGGTGACTTCACCTACGCCGTCGTGATGTTTTCCAAACGCATGACGAACGAGCGCCTGGCCCAGCTCGAGGCGGCCGGCTGCCGTCTGCTCGGATTCCACCCCCACTACACGGTCAAGGTCGCCATCCCCATGGAGGCGATCGACAGCATCTCGACCCTGCCCTTCGTGCGCTGGGTGGGAGCACCCCAGACCTGGCAGAAGCTCTCTCCGCACTCGCGCGAGCTGACCGATGTGGCGGATGAGAACGAGCTCATGCCCTTCCACGTCTCCGTGTGGGAATCCGACCTGTGCGCCGCCTCCAAGTCGACCCCCATCGGGCGGGTCGACGTCGTCGACGGCAATGCCCAGTACTCACCGGAAACCGAGGAAGACCAGCGCGCCCGCATCTGGCAGTCCAACGGCTGGATGCATGCAGCGCTTCTGCAGCGCGGCATCGAGGTCGTGAGCTACTCGCCTTCAATCCAAGCCTTCCAGGTGCTCATCAACAAGGCACAGATGCGCGAGCTCACGCAGCTCGACTTCGTGCTCTTCGTCGAACCGGTGCTCGAACCCACCTTGGCCTCCCCCTTCGTCGCTCCGGGTCCCCTCGTCGCTCCCCACGACGAATCGACGGCGATGGTGATGACCGACCGTGTGCGCGCCTTCTATGACGGTGGCACCAATCAGGCGGCCATCGTCGGCATCATCGACAGCGGAGTGGAGAACTCGCACGCCGACCTGAACATCTGGGGCGTCGGCTGGTCCTGCAACGGGGATGATCCTTGGAATGACGATGTCTCGAACGGCGGCTCCGGACACGGAACCCACACCACCGGCACGATTCTCGGTCGCGGTGTGGCCGAAGCTGACCAGCTAGGAAACCAGCCGGGCCTGGCGAGTTGGGGCGGTACGAGTCGCTACTTCAACTTCCGCGGCTTTTCGCCCGGGAGTTGCCTGAGCGGGAACATTCAGGTGGCGACGAACATCTTCGCCAACAGCTACTTCGACGGCACCAACACCACTCCGCGCCCCATGGTCATCTCGAACTCCTGGGGGTACACATCCTTCATCGATCCCATCGGCACCGAAGCCAACTGCCGCACCCTCGATGACGCCACCTACCAGAATGGGCAACTCTATGTCTTCGCCACGGGCAACGAAGGCCCCTCCTCGGCAACCCTGCGCATCGAAGGGAGCGCCAAGAACGTCCTCTCTGTCGGCAACATCGTCGACTTCATCGATGGCACGGTCGGAGATCCCGGCAACCTTTGGACCAGTTCGAGTCGCGGCCCCTGCGGCGACAACCGCTGGAAGCCCAACATCACCGCTCCGGGTCGCTGGGTGCGTAGTGCGATTGCCAACGACCCGAACGGATACTCGAACTACTCGGGAACCTCGATGGCGACGCCGCACGTGACTGCCGCGGCCGCTTCCCTGTGCGACCACTACTCCTGGGCCCGCTACCAACCGGCACTCCTATCCTCGATGCTGATGGCCACGGCGGTGACGGACAACGACGCCATCCTGACCGTCCCCAGCGACTCGCACCTGGACAAGTACGGCGCCGGTCGCCTAAATGCCTACAAGGCCCACTACAACACTTCGGATTTCGGCTATATCGGGAACTGGAAATTCGATCAGACCAATGCCAACTGGTTCTATGGCGACTTCACCGTCCCCACGGGAACGACGCGCCTGGTGGCGGTGATGCGCTACGTCGAGGAGCAATCCTCGGCGGGTGCATCGAAGGCACTGGTCAATGACTACGACCTGTGGCTCGACCGCGACCCCATCGATTCCGCCGGTAACACGGGCGAATACTTCGCTCAGCAAAGCTCTGTAGACAACACCGAGATCCGCATCATCAACAACCCCGCGTCGGGCGCTTGGCGCTGGAAGACCTATCCCGAAAGTGCCAACAGCAACGTGGTCAAGATGGCCGTCACGATCTACGCCATCTATGACGACACGACGCCGAATGCGACGTTGACCCTGAGCGTGGATGACGCCTACGTCAAGGTGGGCGAGCAGGTCAACGCCACCGCGACAGTCGACCCGACCAGCTACGTCGCCTCGGCGGTCGTCCTGGATCGATCGGGATCCGCGGCCACCTTGCAGAGTTCGAGCACCACCCTCTACGACGGCACGGTGACCGATCTGTTGGACAGCGGCATGGCCGGCCAAGACATCACCCTGGGAGACACGCTCTTCTTCGACGATCGCGCGGGGACCTGGGGCCTGACGTACAGCAGCGAAGGCACGAAATCCATCACGGTCAACGCCCGCTCGGACAACATGGTCGACAAGACCGCGACGGTGAACGTAACAGTGGACAGCACCCCGCCGGGCCGGGTCACGAACCTCACCTCGACATCCCACACGGTCAACACCTGGTCCAATGACCCGACCATCACCTGGACCTGGAACGCCGCCACGGACAACCTCTCGGGGATCCAGGGCTACGGTATCTTCGAGTACACCAACTGCGGCAGCCCGATTACCCTTCTCGACATCGGGCCTGTCACGACCTACACCAGCGGGGCCTACAGTAGTTCGACATCGGGACGTTACTTCAACATCCGCAGCGTCGACATGTGCGACAACTGGGACAGCATCTACGTCTGCGACGGTCCCTACTTCATCGACGTTACCCCTCCAACGGCTCCCACCTTTAGTTCGTCCGACCATGTCCAGGGCGGGAAGTCCTGCAACCCCAACATCTCCGTCACTTGGAACGCCGCCAGTGACGCGCACTCCGGCGTAGCAGGATACAGCTACTACTGGAGTACGAGTGCCACCTCGTGCCCGGACAGTACGCTCGACACGGCGACAACGACGGCTTCGACGACCCTGCCGCTTGGCACCTGGTACCTGCACGTGCGTACGATCGATGTGGCAGGCAATGCCACCGACTGCGGTTCGGTGGCTCACTTCGGTCCCTTCACCATCCTCTCCACCTGCCAGATCTTCTTCGACGACTTCGAGTCGGGTGGCTTCGCGGCTGGCGGATGGAACATCTCCAGCACCCAGCGTTGCAAGGTGAACGACAAGTCAGCTTTCACCGGAACCTACGGCGCACGCCTCAAGAAGGGCGGCGTCGGCACGGGTGCTTGCACCGTGGGGACTGATGAAACCTGGATGGAGCTCACCGTCGACAGCACCGGATGGTCGGCGATCCAGGTCAACATGGACGCCCACTTCCGCAAGAACGAGCTCGCCTGTGAGTTCCTCGACCTCCAGTGGTTCGACGGTGCTCTGTGGCAGTCGGCCGGCCAGGTCGAGGCCCACGCCTGGGGTGCCTACAGCTTCACCCTGCCGGCGGCGGCCATGGGCGACCCGGCCCTGCGCGTGCGCTTGATCACCAATGCCAAGGGCAAGGCGGAACGGGCCGAGATCGACAACTTCGAGCTGGTCGGAATCGAGTAGCCCATCGCACCCGCTTCTGGAGCTCTACGCCCCACATGCCCCGCGCATGTGGGGCGTCTTGCTATTGCCAGGGGGGCGCGGATCCCTGGTCTCATGCCGAGTCCGCCTCTTGCCGAAGAGGCTCGCATGATCCCTCGAGTACGCCTACACCGGACCGTTGTGCTCCCTGCAAGCCTTTCTCTCGTAACCCTCTTGGCTCTGGTCCTGGCCGCGGGGTTGCCCCGGCGGAAGAGTCAGCCGCTCACTCCTCCCCGCTCGGGTTCGGGCTCTTCCTCCCCCAGCGCACTGGCATCCGTATCGGTGGCCGGCGAAGGGCAAGCCGGATCCCAAGCGCAAGGGATTCGGGTCCCGCAGGCCGACCCTCGAACCGGCGCCCAGGCGAACTGGGTGCTCCGCGGCCACCTGCGCGTCGGAACCTACGGCACCCTCGCCGGGGCTGTCCTGTGCGTGCGCATCCATGCCGGCCGCGAGCCCCAAGGGGAGCCCCTGATCCAGGCCCGGGTGCTGACGGATACGCGGGGAGACTTCGAATGGGCTGGGAGCCCACCAGGGGAAACAGTGCTCGTCGAAGTGGTGCCCGAGGCAGAGGGATACGAGGTGGGCGAGGCGACGGAGCTGGTCTTGGCTGGTGATCCGGCTCCCGTTGACCTGGAGCCCTACGCCTACCGCCTCGACACGCGTATTCAAGGCCGAGTCCTGGCCTTCGATGGAAAGCCGATCTCAGGCGCCCGGGTCGTCTCCCACCTTTCGGAGGTTCGCACGGCGGATGACGGGAGCTATTCCCTGCCGATGGATTCCACATACCCCGTTCCGAACGTGCGCGCCGTGGCTCACGGTTTTGCTCCGGGCCGCGTGACCCTGGGGGGCCTGCGGGCCGGCGACGTCACTGCCCCCGCAATCAGGCTCCACCCGAGCCGGATGCTGGAGGGGCGCGTGATCGATCGCGAGGGAGAGCCGATCGCGGGGGCCGAGGTTTTCGGTTCTCCCAGGAACCTCCTTCAGACCTGGACCGACGCTAAGGGGCACTTCCGCTTGGATGGGATCGACCCGCGGAGCCCCCGCACGCGCCTCACGGTTCGGCGAGAGGGCTACCTATCCGAGGGGTTGGCCGTCGAAGCCGAGCAACTGGGGCGTCCCGTTTCGGTCGTGCTGCAACGCGGAGTCCCCCTCACCGGCCGGGTCGTGACCGAGGATGGCGAGCCGATCCCTGGTGCCGCTGTCTCCTTGGGGAGCTGGCCCTGCAGTGAACCAGCATCCCCACGGACGAATGCGGATGGAACCTTTCGCATCGAGAACGCCCCCATCGGGGCCGTCACCATCTGGGCCGAGCGCTGGGGCTATGCCCCCGGGTGCACCGAGATCCAGGTCCCTGAAGATGGGAATCCACTCCCCGAGATCGAGATCCAGCTCGAGCGCGGGTATCACCTCGCGGGCCGGGTCGTCGACGGAGAGGGTAGGCCCATTGCCGCTGCCCGCATCGATGTGTCGGGCGTGGAACTCGGGAGTGGCTGGGATACGTTCGCGGGTTTTGGGGCCGTCAGCGACAGCTCGGGTTACTTCCGGCTCGAGGGGCTGCGGCGTGCGCGGGTCGTACTCCGGGTCTTGGCTCCGGGCTGCTCTCCCTACTCCGAGGAGGTCTCCGTCGGCGACACGGAGCTGATCCTGCGCCCCAGGCGGGCCGGTGCCCTGGCGGGTCGTGTTCTCGACGGTCAAAGCGGCGAGGCGCTCGAATCCTTCCAAATCCGCATCTTTCCTTCGTCCTCCTGTCCCTCCGAGCGCCGACTCGAGAGTTTTGGGGTCGAATGGAGCCGGGGGGTCGCCTTCAGTGGCACGAACGGCTACTGGACCACGGGTAGAGAGCCCTTGGAGACGGGACGGGTTGCCGGCATCGAGGTCCTCGCCGATGGCTACGCTCCCGGACGGATCGACTGGGCCCAGGTCGAGGAGCAGCCCGACTCAGAGGCCCTGGTGATTGAACTCTTCTCGGGGATCTCCGTCACCGGGCAGGTGGTCGATGCCCGGACTGGAGCCCCTCTGTCCGGGGCTCGGGTGCGTCGTGCCACGGAGGGGCTCCCCTCCGATCCAACGCGCTACCGGATCGATGCTGAGTGTGTGGCGAGGAGCGACGGGGAGGGTCGTTTCAGCCTGGAGCATGTTCCTTTGGGCCCTATGGTGCTCCTGGTGGACGAGACCACCCGGCCCCTGGCGATCGACGGGCCCTTCACGGTCGCGGCGGGAGTGAAATCCGTGCAGCGCACCCTACTGGTCGGTTTGGGCGCGCGCCTCCACGGTCAACTTCGAGACGGGCAGGGCCACCCCCTCGCCGACGAGACGGTCCAGCTCACGCCCCTCGACATGCCCGACGCACCTGAGCGTATGCAGGTGACCACTGACGGGGAGGGTGGTTACGCCTTCGAGGGCCTCGCGCCGGGCCACTACCACCTCTCTCACGCCCTCACCCGTGAGGGCGTGGTTCTGGCGAGCGACCTCCTCCGCCTGGTCGAGGTCGGGGTCGACGAAACCTTGCGCTACGACCTCGAGCCCACGGGCGAGAGCACCCTACGGGGCAGGATCGCCCTCGAAAACGGTTGGCCATCCACCTTCACGGTGGCGCTGATCCCCGAGCGGGAGCCGGGTCAGTGGGTCCGTCGCATGCGGGGGGCGATCGCCGAGGAGGGTAGCTTCGAGGTCACCGATCTGGAGGAGGGCGAGTGGATGATCTCGGTCTTCGCCAATTCAGGCGACGCAAGGCTCTACGGCACGCAGCGCATCCAACTCCCCGCCGGCGGCAGAGCCGAAGTAACCCTCACCCCACACCCCATCCCCCGCTAGGAGCCCGCCTGGCGGCGGAGTAAGATCCATCTGGAGCGCCCGTAGCTCAGCTGGATAGAGCACCGGACTTCTAACCTCGCGCGGCTCATCCGAGAGGCACCCGGAAAGCGCCCGAACGCTCCGCGCAAGCGCGCGCTGGGACATGCCTTAGCGCCCGGAAGGCGCCCGAGAGGCGTACCGGCTGCGGGCCATCCGCCGACCTTCCGCGTTTGCGATTCGACCCCGCGCGGAAGGTGATCTCGGGGTAGAGTCGAGCATGCAGCGCTTCGTCTTCACCGAGGACCGCATCCGCAAGGAGGCGCTCCCGCCCAACCCCGACGCGACGACCGCGAGCGGGAAGCCTGTCAAGGACACGATCTACTGGGACAAGGACGTGCCGGGCTTCGGCGTTCGCGTCGGTCGCCCCCGCACCGACCCCGAGACCGGCAGGCCCCTGCCGCCGGTGCGGACCTTCATCTTCCAGCGCGACGTGCGCGGCCGGACGCGCCGCTTCACGATCGGGCGCCACGGAAGGGACGAGACGCGCGAGGACCTGTGGACCGTCAAGCGGGCCCGCGCACGCGCCGTCGAGCTGCTCAACTACATGCTCAAGGGCCTCGACCCGACCGAGGAGGAGCAGCGGCAGGAGGTCGAGGGCATGACGCTCGCCGTCGCGATCGGGCTCCACGTTCGCTCGATGCGCGCCCGAGAGTGCGCCGAGAAGTCGATCCTCGACGTGCACCGCGACACCGAGCGCTACATGCCCGACTGGCTCTCGCGTCCCATCGCCTCGATCACCCGGGCGGAGTGCATGGAGCGGCACGCCCTGCTCACCGCGCGCGGGAAGTACGTCGCGAACCGGGCCATGCGCATCTTCCGCGCGGTCTGGAACACGGCCGCGCGCGCGAACGAGGCGCTCCCGCAGTGCCCGGTGGTCGCCGTCACGATGAACAAGGAGCGCCGCCGCCGCGAGCCGATCACCTGGGACGCGCTCCCCGCGTGGTGGGCCAAGGTGGACTCGATCGCCAACCCCATCCGCCGCGACCTGCAACTCTTCATCCTGTTCACCGGGCTCCGCTCGACGGACGCGAAGACGGTTCGCTGGGAACACGTCAACCTCGGCGACGAGCCGATGTACCTCGGGAGCGTGGAGATCCCTCCCGGGTGCATCCATCGGCCGAAGCCCAAGGGCGGAGAGGACCGAGCGTTCACGGTCCCGCTGTCGAGCGTCTCCCTGGAGATCCTCCGCCGCCGCCGCGACCAGAACCGCCTCATCTACCCTGACGACAAGGGGTGGGTGTTCCCCTCGACCGACGCCCAAGGGCGCGTCTCGCACGTCCACCGCGTCGGCGAGCAGCGCTACGACGGCGACGGCCGCAAGTACAACTTCCTCCCCTCGCCCCACCGCCTGCGCGACACGTTCGCGACGGCCGCCGCTTCGGCGGGCGTGGAGAAGACCGCGATCAAGGTGCTCATGAACCACGTCCTCCCACGGGGCGACGTGACCGAGGGCTACATCGGCTACACCCCCGAGATGTTCCGCGAGCCCGTCCAGCGCATCGCCGACTTCCTGCTGTCGAGGGCGCTTCCGGGAGAATCGGGAAAAGGGACCTCCTCGCGCACAGAAGCGGGCTAGGAATAGGTGTCTACTCCGGCCCGGTGGGTTTGGCTCCTCCGGGCGGTGCGACACGTCGAGCCCCAGAACGAAGACGAGGCGGGGCAGGTACGGAACCGAAATCAACACCGACGAGGTAGGCCGGTAATCCCCCCAGCCACGTAAAGGGGGCGCGGCCACCGAAGGCATCTCGCACAGAAGCAGCGGCAGAAACCGCTGCGAGATGCCTTCGTGAAGACGACCGGGAAAGAAGTTCCGACGCGGTGGATGACCGCCGGAGAGGCCGCGCAGTACCTGCGGCTCTCGTCCAAGACCCTGGAGAAGAAGCGCGCCACCGGCGAGGGTCCGCCCTGGCATCGCTCCGCCGATGGGCGGACGATCCGATACGACCGCGACGAGCTGGACGCCTTCCTGCGGGGCGAGGAGGTGTCGCGGTGAACGCCGAGTCCCCCGCGAGCGCCCTGGCGCTCCTCAAGGCGCTCGGCGTCGGCGACTCCAAGCCGCTGACCAAGGGCGCCCGCGTCGCGCTGGAGACCGTCCAGCCGATGGCCGTCTCGAAGTACGGCGTGCAGGTCATGTTCGGCCTCGACTCCGAGCGCGTCGTCGAGGATTGGCTCCGCAAGGGCACGTGCGACGACGGCATCGAGTTCCCCCGGCCCGTCGCGATCAGTGACCGGCTCCATCGTTGGGACGTGGCCGAGCTGCTCGCTTGGTGGGAGCGCAAGAAGGCGAAGCGCACGCACCCGGGAGGGCCGTTCTGATGTCCCTCCAGCCGGACTACAAGGCCAGCATCGACTTCCTGAACCAGTGGCTTCCCCGAGGCCCCTGGGTTCTCGTTGCCATTGACCCCAACAAGAAGGGGCTGGAGGCGGACACCTTCGGCGGAGCCGACCTCAAGGCCCGCCTCCCCGAGTGGCTGGAGGAGCAGGGCACCAGGCGCAAGCGCAACATCTACTTCACGGTCAACCCATGCTCCCGCCACCTCACCACTAAGCCCTCCCGCGAGCACATCCAGGGCCTGACCTGGCTCCACCTGGACCTCGACCCAAGGGCGGGTGAGGACTTCACGGAGGAGCGTGAGAGGATTCTCACGCTCCTCCGTGACCCGTCCTCCTTGGGCATCCGCAAGCCCACTGTGATCATCGACTCGGGCGGCGGCTACCAGGGCTTCTGGCGGCTGGAGGTGCCCGAGCCCCTGGACGGCTCGCCCGAGCAGTACGAGGAGGCGAAGCGCTGGAACAAGCAGCTGGAGCTGGTCTTGGGTGGCGACAACTGCCACAACGTGGACCGCATCATGCGCCTCCCCGGGACGGTGAACCGGCCGGACGCGCGGAAGCGGGCGAAGGGCAGGAAGGAGGCCCTGGCGGCGGTCCTCGAGTTCACCGACGCCAAGCACGACCTCAAGGCGTTCACCAAGGCCCCGTCGAAGGCGTCGGCTTCGAGGTCGAGCGATACCACCGCAGCACTCCAAGCCGGGTCCGACCTGAGTGCGGACCTCGACAAGCTCCCGCGCGGAGTCAGCCTCCGGTGCCGCGTTGCGATCGCCCAGGGGTGCGACCCGGACGACCCGGGTTGGAAGCTCCGCGAGAGCGGCGACACCTCGGGTTCGGTGACCTACGGTCTCCCGTGTGGCGCGTACTGGACCGGCAATCGGTCGCGGGTCGTCTGGTACGTCGTCCGGTCCCTCGTCCGTGCCGACGTGGACGACCCGACCATCCGGGGGTTCCTACTGGATCCGGGCTGGGGCATCAGCACCCACGTCCTCGCGCAGTCCGATCCCGAGGCGTACACCGATCGCCAAATCGAGCGCGCGCGGGAGAAGGAGGGCCGCCCGGTCCCCCGCCCGACCATCTACACCAACCTCGGAGAGGTCGCCGAGGTAGTGGACCAGGCCACCGGTACGCTCGTGCGCGCGGGCGTGCGGATCTACCAGCGCGGGACCGAGTTGGTGCGGCTCGTCAAGCACGGCGCAGTCTCGGGCGAGGATGACGAGCTGCGACGTGCCGCCGAGTCGCTTGTTATCTACCCGGCCTCGGCGCTGTGGCTCGTGGACCAGATGTCGCGGGCTGGGAAGTGGCATCGAAGACTGAAAGGCGACGACGGACCCTCGGACCCTTCCGAGAAGCACGGGCGCCTCCTCCTCGCCCGCGCCGGGTCCTGGCCGTTCCCGCCGCTGCGCGGGATCGTCACCGCGCCAACCCTGCGCGCCGACGGCTCGGTGCTCCAGGTGCCGGGCTACGACGCGGCCTCGGGCCTGATCTTCGCGCCCGGTGGGACCTCGTTCCCGCCCGTCCCCGAACACCCGACGCACGCGGACGCGGTGGCCGCGCTGGCAAGGTTCGACGACCTCCTGGCGGGCTTCCCCTTCGAGGACTCCGACGCCCGCTCGGTCGTGCTGTCGGCGGTCCTGTCCGGCCTCGTGCGGGCCTCGCTCGGCGCGATACCGTTGCACGCCTTCGACGCCCCGACGGCCGGGACGGGAAAGACCCTCCTGGCGGAAACCGTCGCCATCCTCGTTACCGGCAACGAGCCCGCGTCGTTCTCGCAGGGCAAGGAGGAGGGCGAGGACGAGAAGCGGATCGGTGCGGCCCTGCGCGCCGGGGATGCCTGCTTCCTGATCGACAACTGCGAGCGCGCCGTCGGTGGGGACACGCTCTGCTCGGTCATCTCCCAGCGGCAGGTGTCCATCCGCATCCTCGGCCAGTCGGAGAAGGTTGAGCTGCCGTGCGACGTGCTCGTGATGGCGACCGGGAACGGGCTCCAGATCCACGGGGACATGGCGCGGCGGACCGTGAAGTGCCTCCTGGACTCGAAGGTCGAGCGCCCCGAGCGCCGCGCGTTTGGCTTCGACCCGAGGGACCTCGCGCGCGAGCGGCGGGCTGAGCTCGTGGTCGCGGCCCTGACCGCCATGCGGGCGCGCGTGCTGGCCGAGGGCGCGGAACCGCCCTCTCCGGTCGGCTCGTTCGGCCGCTGGAACGAGCGCGTGCGGGCGGCCCTCCTGTGGGCCGAGGCCGGGGACCCGGCGCGGACCATGGAGCGGCTCGTCGAGGAGAACGAGGGTGGCAGCGAGCTGGGCTCGATCCTCGTCCGCTGGATGGAGGCGTTCGGCGACAACGAGCTGCACGCGGCCGACCTCAAGGACGACGAGGAGCTGATGGGGCTGCTCGTCGAGGCGACGCGGCGGCCCGTGTGGAGCACCAAGAGCGTCGGCTGGTTCCTGCGCCGCCACCGACGGAAGATCGTCGGCGGGCTGACGCTCCAGCAGGTCGGCGACGACAAGCACGGCGCGATCTGGCGCGTGACGCGGACCGACGGCCAGCGGCCTGACTCCGAGCCGGAAGTCGAGCGGCGCGACCGGGAGGCGGACGAGGCGTTCGGGCCCTGACCTGGCGGTGTGAGACAGTCGGCGGGCGAGCCCGGTGCGCATGGTCGGCGTGCCGGGCTCGCTTCGCGTCGGCGAAGCCCAACCCACCGGGTGGTGTCGAGATTGGAGGTGGCGGAGGGTTTCTGGGTTTCGGAGGGTATCTACCCATTCGAAGACGATTCGTTTTGATTCCGAAGAGAGAGCGCGCCGCCGTCGGAGCCGTCGTCCTGCACGGGTGCAGAAAACCCCTCCGAAAGCCGGAAACCCTCCCGCAGACCATGTTCGAGCGGACGGCGAACGCGCCCACCCCGTGGGCTCGAAGGCGCGCCACACCAACGCCGACCGGCCGAGCTGCCCCGCGCCTCACAGGGGGTAGTTTCCTCCAGCGCCCGGTAGAAACCGCCTGTGGACCCGTACGACGAGTACGGGCCGTGACCACTCGACGGACCAAGGACTCCCTAAGCAGGGCGCACCGCGAGCGCCTGACGCCCCAGCGCAAGCGCGCGTTCCTCGAAGCGCTGCGCGCCTGTGGTGTCGCCACCCGAGCCGCGCGCGAGGCGAGCCCGAACGCCAAGGGCTCGGGCGCGGTCTCGACCTTCAAGGACGAGCGCGCGCGTGACCCGGAGTTCTCCGCCGCCTGGGACGAGGCGCTCGAAGCGCATGCGGGGGATCTCCTCGCCGAGCTGTACCGCCGCGCGACGGTGGGCGATTCCGTTCCGATCGTGTCGCCCAAGGGCGAGGTCGTCGGCTGGCGCTCAATCCGATCGGACAAGCTCCTGCTGGAGGCGGTCCGCGCGCGACACCGGGACTTCACTCCGCGCACCCAGACCGAGGCGACCGTCGAGCAGACGGTGACGCAGGCCAAGCCCAAGGAGCTGCCGCCGGACTGGATCGACCGCCTGATCCCCGAGAACCAGGACAAGCTACGCGAGATCCTCCAGTCCGAGAATGCTCGCCCCGACGGCTACCTGGGCATGGGCGATGCCTACGGCAAGGGCTCCGAGCCGCGCCGGAATGGCCACGCGCCTTCCTCTCGCCTTCCCCTGACGGACGAGCGCACACGATGAGTGCCACGCCCGCCACACCGAACATGGGATCCGAGGCGCACAGAGCGCCGGATCGTAGAAGACGCGCTCCGCAGGGCCAGGGGTCTTGGTCCGGCGTCCCGGTCAGCGGCGCGCATGGGTCCGACCGCTTGCTTGGTCGTGGACTCTCCTCGGGACTCGTCGCCGTCGCACCGCCCGGCGGCGAGTCCCACCTCACACCCTCGGGGCGCCAGGCTTCCGGGCTCCGTGGGCGCTCGGTTGCGTCGCACCCGGGGTCGCTGTTCGACGTGGGCAGCGACCCCACCCTCCACCTCCAAGCCAGGCTGACATGAGCACGACGAAGACCAAGAACCGCGTGGATGAGCTGCGCGCCGCCCTCTCCCAAGCCCAGTCCGACCTCGCCGACGCGCGCGAGCGCCTGGGCCTGGCCATCGCCGACGGCGACGACGCCGCCGCATCCGAGGCCCGCGCCGAGGTCGAGCGCCTGGAGCGCTTCCACGGCGAGCTCACGGCTGCCCTTCCCGTGACCGAGCGCCGCGCACGCGAGGCTGCCCAGGTCGAGGCCCAGCGGCAGCAGAGGGCACGGGAGCGGGCAGCGAACGCTGCGAGGAAGCAGCGCCTGGCCCAGGCCAAGAAGGTGGACGCCGCCATGCGCAAGCTCGGTGCCGAGTACGAGAAGCTTCGCACGCTCGACGCCGGCGGCACGGGCTCCGACGCGGGCCGCGTCCTGCGCCGGGCGCGCTACTCCGCGCGCGGGGCCTTCGCCCACTTCGCTCCGTCGCTCTCGCGCGTGCTGGAGGTGCCGGTGATCCCGGCCATGCACCGCCGCCCCCTCGTCGAGAGCGAGCGCGGTCTCATCACCGAGTTCGCCGAGGCCGAGGACAGCGAGTGACGCTCATCGCCGACGCCGCCCTGGTCGCGCGCGGAGAGTGCGCTCCGGCTGCCTCCGCTCGCGCCTATCGTGCTGCCGCCCTCGCGTGGGCCGAGACCTGCGCGAATGAGGACGAGACGCCTACGGTGGCGCTCGCACGCCTCTGCGCCAACGGGTCGGGAATCGTCGGCGACCTCTACCGGGCGGCTTCGATCGCCCACGCCATCGACGCTCTCGACCTCACCGAGTTGGTTCCCCGGGACGCGCATCAGGCCTACAACCGGCTCACCGCCTGGTCGGACCTTCTCCGGCTCGTCGCGCCGCACCGCGCACCCCTTGAACCCCTCAGCGCAACGGTCCGCCGACTGCTCGGCAACAACATGGCCGTGCGCGCCCTGTTCGTTCTCATCCTCCAGGAGCCCAAGCAATGAGCTACCCCAAGCCCGACGTTCAACAGTGGACGTTCAACGTCCTCGCCAGCTTCCGCCTCGGCGGTCGCACCTACAACCCCGGCGACGTGCTCAACCGCCGTCACCTCGCCATCGGCCCGCGCACGATCGCGCGCCTGATCTCCGAGGGCAAGATCGAGGTGGCGTCGTGAGCGACAACCTGACCACGATCCTGTCCGAGGCCGAGCGCGTGTCGAAGGGCGCGAGCCCGACGGTGACCCGCGACCAGGCCGAGTCCGCCATGCTCGACCTCGCCAAGCGCGAGGCCCGCGACCGCGAGGGCACTGCCGCTGCCTTCACCCGCCTGTGCGAGTCCGACGAGCGCATGCAGAAGCTCTACGCCCTGGGCCAGGCCGCCGATGTGGCCGAGGAACGCGAGGCGCTGTCGAAGGCCGCGCCGGATGATCGCTTCTACCCGCTGCTCCTCGACCTCGCCCGTATGCGCAAGCGCACCGGCGAGACCATCGAGGCCGCGTGCGCCCGCCTGCTCACCGAGGATCCCGTCGTGCGGGATGCCTACGCCGCCGCCCAGGGGATGTAGGCCCGTGTCGCGCTCCCTCCTCTCCAAGCTCGGTCCGGCGACGCACCGTGTGCTCGCGGCGGCCCTCGTCCACGAGCGCGCGTTGGGCAAGCCCATGAGCCCGGCGATGATCCAACGCCTCTGCGAGGCCGAGGGTGCGAGCCTCGGCGCGTGCCTCGCGTTCATCCTCGGGCAGGGACGCGACGTGAGCACCGGCAAGCTGGTTCGGATCGGCTCTCCCGACTCCGCCATCGACGCGCGGGACGAAGAGACCGAGGCGGCGCTAGACTGGTCAGAGAAGCACGGGGACCCGGCGCCCCGTTGATCGCCAGCTCACCCCACGCCAGCGCGCCGCCCGCCGCCAGTGGCGCGACCCGCTTGCTCGAGCACGGCTCCTCGCTGGCCAGCTCCTCGCCTCCGAGGAGCGCCGCCGCGCGCGGCTCGTCGAAGACCACCTGCACCTGCTCGACCTTGCCGCCGCGCATTGGGCGCGCCGTTTCCCGGCGGTGCCGATTGACGACCTTCGCCAGGCCGCCTACTTCGGCCTGCGCTGCGCCGCCGAGCGCTTCGACCCCGAGCGCGGGGTGCTGTTCAGCACGTTCGCCTTCCACAGGCTCCGCAACGCGATCCAGTGCGCGCTCCCGAACCTGCTGGGCGTCGTCCGCGTTCCGCGCGCCGCCTCGTTCCCCCGGCCGCGCATGGCCTCGCTCGATGACCAGGGCGAGGGCGCGCCTGAGCCCGAGGACGAGAGCACGGTTAGCGCCCCGCCCACACCGCCTCACGCGCAGAGGACCGCGAGCGCCTCCGCGCCGCTCTGGGCCAGCTCCGATACGAGCGTGACGCCCGAGTCGTCACCATGCGGTACGGGCTCGACGGTCCGCCGATGACCTACCGCGAGATCGGCGAGGTGCTCGGCGGCATCTGCCCCGAGCGCGCCCGGCAACTGGAGCTGCGGTGCCTCGCCGAACTGCGGGACTTGCTGGGCGAGTAGGCCGCATCCCGAGCGCGGGCCTTCCGCGTCCTACGTCGAGGTCGACGCGCGATACCGGCGAACACGCCCGCCGCCGTCGGCTCTCCGGACCGGGGAGGAGGCGCGCTCGGATTCTGGCGAGGAATCTGCCGCCAGGGCCGGGCGTACCTGGGCGCCTCTCGGACGGACCTGCATGAGGGCCCGCCCGGCGCCTGATTCGCGCCCGTCAGGGGGCCTGATCACGGGGTTGGCTGGAGGTGAGCCCGAGCGATTCGAGCGGCGCTTGCCGCACGGCGACGGCATCAACCTCTACACGGAGAAACTCATGACCAATCCCAAGCTCGAAGAACTGAAGCAGGCATACGCGGAAGCGAAGGCCATCCACCGCGAGGCGGTGAAGGCGATCGTGGACGCCAAGCGCGTGGCCGACGCTGCGCGGTACGACGCCCGCGAGGCGTTCGGTGCGTACATGGCGGCTCGACCGCCGTCGAAACGGCCCCGGCCTCGGCCGCAGCGCGTTGCCACGCCGGACACGGATCTGCCGTTTCCCGAGGGTGCGACCGAGGAGGTGGCGTGATGGGCACCATCGACAACGGCGTTGGCGCCTACTTCGCCTTCCTCCGTGAGCGGTACTCCATCCTGCTTCGCAGGACGGAGGGCCAGGCGTGGCCCTGGACCGACGATCCGGTCCTCCGGGCCTGGCGCTTCACCAACGTCCGCCGCGAGGACGACCGCACCACGATAGCCTTCCGCGAGACGGTGCGGGATCCGCTCCGCGACGACCCGCACGTGCTGTTCGCCACGATCGCGTGGCGCTGGTTCAACCTGATCGAGACGGGCGAGGTGCTCCGGCCGTTCCTGATGTCGAGGGACGCCTGGGACCGCCCGGAAGTCGAGCGGCTCCTCCAGTCGCGGCACGACGGGGGCGAGCAGGTGTTCACCGGGGCCTACATGGTGAACAGCGAGCAGAACCGGCCGAAGCTCCCGGCGGTGCTGGACTACATCGACTGGTGCTACCAGCACCTCGACCCCGAGGAGGTCCGGCGCACCTGCACGACGAAGCAGGCCATGTTCGAGCGCATCGAGGCGATCCCGAGGCAGGGTGCGTTCACGGCCTACCAGGTCGTCGTGGACCTCATGTACACGCACTACTTGGAGGGCGCGCCGGACCTCGACACCTTCACGGTGGCGGGGCCGGGCTGTGCGCGGGGCCTGGGCTACGTCGTTCACGACCGGCCCGACGCCTTCGGCTACGGGAGCCGCCGCGACCAGCTCGCGATGTTGGGCCTGATGCGCGACCTCCTGGCCGCGTCGAGGGACCCGGAGCACTGGCCTGCCGACTGGCCGCCGTTCATCCTCTCGGACATCGAGAACGGCGCATGCGAATTCGCAAAGTACCGCAGTGCGCAGGGCGGCAAGCGCCAGAAGCGCCGATACCCGCCGCCCGCCGCCTGACCCGACCTCGAAGACGGTCTCTGTGGACCCCGGCTCCGCCTCGCGCGGGGTCGGGGTCCCGTCGTTCCCGGGGCCGCTCCGCCGCTGGCAATCCCTGCACTCCCTACGGCGCGTGCCGCCGGGCCTGGCCTTCCGGGACCCCGGACGCGCCGGGTGCCGTAGGCGGCATCCTAGGGCCACCGGCGAGGTCGCCCATCCACCCGCCGCCCGGCCCGGAGCGCCCGCTGCCGAAGTGGCAGCGGGCCAGGGGCGCCCCGAGGGCGACCTGCCGGTTTGGCAGGCGGAACCCCTTGTGTATGGGCGTGACAGGAGCACGACCTGTTGGCACGGACCTTGTAAGACCTGGCCCGGCGCGTTGGTGGGCCGCGCCTGGCGGGGGAGCCCTGCGAGCCCAGGGTCACGCGCTGGCAGACCCTAGGGGCTCGAAGCAGGAATCTTCCATGACCATGAACGTCACCGTGCGGGTGCCGGACGGCATCGTGATCGCGTCCGACAGCCTCGCCTCCCAGCAGAATCAGCTCCGGCTCCGACCGGCGAAGAAGAAGCACACCTGCGGGTCGTGCGGGAACGAGGAGGAGGTGAGCTTCGACGAGCCGCCCCCGATCGGGGTGCCGGTCAACAGCTCGCCGCTCGCCAACAAGCTGTTCTACCTCGGCCAGTTCGGCGTCGCCTTCCATGGAGCCGCAGCGGTCGGTGGGCGGACGCTCTGCAACCACGTCCTGAACTACGTCCACACCGACTGGGCCCCGACGAAGACGGTGCGCGCGGTTTCGGACGACCTGAGCACGATCCTTCACGAGGCGCTCAAGAAGGAGCTGGGAGGCGACCTCGGGAAGCTGCCGGAGGGCGCGACTCCGCTGGGCTTCCAGATTGCGGGGTACAACGAGAACGACCTCGACTCCGGATCCACCTTCATGGTCGCGATCGGGCGAGACGTGAAGGTCGAGGACACGAGCGGGCCTGCCGGTGTCGCGTTCGGCGGCATCGTGGACGTTGCCAATCGGCTGTATCGACGGTTGATGCCGACCGACGACGTGAGCCTGGAGCTGATGACGCTCCCCGACGCGGTGGACTACGCCCGCTTCCTCATCCGGACGACGGCCGACTACCAGCGATTCGCGAAGATGGTCCCCGTCGTCGGCGGACCCATCGACATCGCCGTGATCACGAAGTGGGCCGGATTCAGGTGGGTCCAGCGGAAGACCCTACTTGGGCCCGACGAGGTGCGCCTCAACGTGGGCAAGGTCGCCGAGGAAATCCGGACCATCTCGAAGAAGCAGGACGAGATGCCCAACGCCGTCGAGGAGATCCTCGCGGGACGCGGCGTGAACGGGACACCGAAGCCGTAGAAGGCTCGCCAGCGCGCGCCCCTGGCTACATCCCCTTGAACATGAACTGCCAGCAGTGCGGAAGGCCCGCGACGACGGGCATCCAGGACACGGAGACGGGCGGGGTCCTGTGGCTCTGCATCGACTGCAACCTCAAGTGGGAGCAGGCCGAGATGCTCCAGTTCGCGCGCCGGGCGTCGGCAGCGAACCGGGCCGCCGCGAGCCTGGAGCGCAGCCTCGGGATCCCCGTCGCCCGGTTCGAGGTGCCCCGTGTTCCCGTCCCCTCCGGCCCCATCACCATGAACAACATCCACATCGGCGGCGATCTCCTCGGCGTCCTCAACACCGGCTCCATCGAGACCGTCGACAACGCCGTGACCTCCTTCCGCAACGCTGGTCAGGACGAGCTGGCCGCGCGGCTCGCCGAGTTCGTCGAGTCGGTCGCGTCGTCGAGCGAGCTGGCCGACGAGCAGAAGCGCGAGGTGGTCGAGCTGGTCAGCCTCGCTTCGAGCGAGGCCACGGTGCCCAAGGAGCGGCGCAGGTCGTCGGCGATGCTCGCGGTCCTGGCCAACGTCGCCACGATCGTCGGGACCGCCGCCTCCGTCGCCGCCCAGTGGGCGCAGCTCCGGCCGCTCCTCGCGCGGGTGTTCGGGGGCTAGGAACGCTGGCGCGCCAACCCGTTCTCTGAGGGGGCCCCGCTCCAGCGCCTTCCGCCCGCCGTCCGCCCAGGGGCCGCCGGGAGCCCTCCCGTGGCCGTCGCGCTGGATCGGGCACCCCGGGGACTCGGACCGCTAGGAAGTCGCTCTGTGCGGGCTGGTGGGCGCTCGGATCGCCCACCGACAGTCGGTACGATCGCGCTGGACGGCCTTCGGGGTCATCCTCGACGCGCTGTTCGTCATCTGTTAGGGTCTCCGCATGACGCTCCCCACCAACTCCCTCCTGGCCGAGGCCGACTCGACCCGCGAGCGGACGAACTCGGCCCTGGACGAGACCACCCGGGCCTCGCTCGGCCAGTTCATGACCCCCGGGATCGTGGCGGAGTTCATGGCGTCGATGTTCCGGGACCTGGGCCCCGAGATTCGCCTCCTGGACGCGGGCGCGGGCGTCGGCTCCCTCACGGCGGCGCTCGTCCACGAGGCCCTCGGGCGCAAGCCGAAGCCGAGGACGATCGAGGCCACGGCCTACGAGGTGGACCCCGTGATGCTGTCCGGCCTGCGCGAGGTCTTCGACACCTGCGAGACGGTCGCTCGCCGCGCGCATTCCCGGTTCGTCGGCCGCGTCGTCGAGCGCGACTTCATCGAGGAGGGAGCTTCCTTCCTCGCCCCGGGCCTGTCCAGGAACGGGAGCCCGCCGAGCTTCAACGCGGCGATCATGAACCCGCCGTACCGGAAGATCGGGAGCCAGTCTCCCGAGCGACTCCAGCTCCGCTCGGCGGGCATCGAGACGAGCAACCTATATACCGCCTTCGTCGGCCTCGCGATCCGCCTGCTCAAGCCCGGCGGCGAGCTGGTCGCGATCACGCCAAGGAGCTTCTGCAACGGGCCCTACTTCCGGCCGTTCCGCCACCTCCTCCTCGACGAGATGGCGCTGCTCCGCGTCCACGTCTTCGAGAGCCGCAGCCGCGCGTTCCGGGGCGATGCCGTGCTCCAGGAGAACATCATCTTCCACGCAAGAAAGGGTGCGCGCCATGGGAAGGTCATCCTCTCGACGAGCGTCGCACCTGGGGAGCCGGTCGCAGAGCGGTCGGTGCCGTACGCCGTCGTGGTTGATCCGAAGGACACCAATGCCTTCATCCACCTCCCGACGAGCGACGAGGACGACGAGATGGCCCTGCGCATGACCGCGCTCCCGTGCGGCCTCGCCGACTTGGGTATCACCGTCTCGACGGGGCGCGTCGTGGACTTTCGCGCGCGCGAATTCCTCCGCGACGACCCTGGCCCGAGCACCGTGCCCCTGATTTACCCGGCGCACTTCAATGGCGGGTTCGTCGCGTGGCCGAAGGCGGGTGGGCGCAAGGCCAACGCCCTCGCCGACGAGGACGAGACGCAAGCGTTGATGGTGCCCAACGAAACCTACGTGCTGACCAAGCGGTTCACTTCGAAGGAGGAGCGCCGCCGCGTCGTGGCCGTCGTCTCCGACCCGGGCCGGTTCCCGGAAGGCGTCGCGCAACTCGGGATCGAGAACCACGTCAATTACTTCCACATCGACGGGCGCGGCCTCCCGAAGGGAGTCGCGAAGGGCCTGGCTGCCTACCTCAACAGCTCGCTTGTCGATCGTTACTTCAGGCAGTTCAATGGGCACACGCAGGTCAACGCTACCGACCTGCGGAGCCTCCGTTATCCGAACCTCGACACGCTCAAGGCGATGGGCAAGCGCATTGGCAAGTCGTTCCCGGGCCAGGAACGCCTCGACGCGATCCTGGAGGACGCGATCGGCTAGACCTCGAAGGACTCTGCGAGGAAGTGCTTGGCGGCGTCCTCGCGGATCCAGATGTAGGTCCCTGGCGCAATGTTCTTGTGCTTGCCCTGCCTCTGGGCCGCCACCTTCCAAGTCGGGTACGCCGTCGTGAAGCCCCCGATACCCTTGCCGTTGCGCGTGGCGAAGGTACGCACCTGATCGACCTTGTGGTGGTCCACCTCGCCGTCGCTCGTCACGGCCTCGATGACCCACAGCTCGTCGGTCTCGCGCTTCCAAAGGAGCACGTCGGGCATCGCGTCCTCCAGCGTGATCTCGATGCCGGAGCCGTACAACCTCTCGCGCTCGGGCTCGGATACGCGGTCGCCGTCGGCGTCGTCCACGTACAGCACCTCGTAGCCCGGGAGAAATCTCGGCGCGTACACCTCGCAGCAGGCACGGATCAGGTCCACGTGGGCGGTGTCGGTCGCCGCACGCACCGCCTCGGCCTGAACCGCCCGGAACCGCAGCCGCTCGCGCTTTGCGTCGTCGCTGCTCCAGGCTGCGAGCTTCGCCCGCCACTCGGCCTCCGAACTGCGAAGGATCTCCACGAACCCGGGGTCGAGGCGATAGGCGGAGTTGGGCGACTTCGGCTTGGGGTGACCAGAGACGAAAGTCCGGCTCTTCGGGTCGAGATAGATAGCCTCGATGGCACCGATCTCCCGGAAAGGCTTGATCCAGTAATCCCGGCCCTCTCGGTCGAGCTTGCTCTTGCCGCGCTGGAGGATCCCCACGTGGCACCCGATGTGCGCGATCGACGCACCCTCCGCGAACGTCACGTCATCGGGGAGCGTCGTGAACCACGACCGCTGCTCGTTGTCGAGCAGGGCGAACACGGCATCCACTCGATCCGTCGTCTCCAAATCGAGCGCCCGAAGCACCTCAGCGATCCGGTGCTTGGTCACGCCCTGGAGGACTTCGGGGACAGGCTCCTCGCCGCGCGCGAGGGCCTCCTCGCGCATGGCCATGATCTTCTCGGCGAGCTGCATCGGCGAGACACAGCCTATAGTTCCGCCAGAGGCGCGGTCCAGGAGCTGGAGGGGGTTGAGCGAGGCAGGTATCCTCCCGCACGTGATGGGCGCGAACGTATCCCTGGTCAGCCCCCGGCTCCTTCAGGCCTTCCGAGAGCACTTCGTGGGCTCAGGGGTTCTCCGCACCATCGAGGATGCCTTCGCCGCACAGGGGATCCGTCCCAAGCCGGGGTCGGCAGATGACGTGGGCGGGCAGCGCCGCCAGCTCGTCGAGGAGTGCTACCGCTCCCTGGACCTATCGGACATGCGCGACGCCCGACGCATCTTGGCCGTGTTCGCAGCAGAGCTGGAGGGGATCGAGCAGGCAGCGGCCGACGCCGACGAGGACGGCCCGCCGCCCTACGGCGAGCACCCGAGACGGGCGCTGCGGAACTTTCTCCGTCTGCTCGACCGCGAGGGGCTCTCGTACGAGCGCGGCAGGATCACGTTCAATCACGCCACTCCGCTCGTGAGTGAACTGAGCTCCCACGCCGCAGCGCTCGACCTCCCGAACGTGCTCGAGCAACTCCGCCGTCTAGAAGCGATCACCGACACGGATCCGCGCCTCGCGATCGGTACCGCCAAGGAACTGGTCGAGACGGTCTGCAAGAGCATCCTCGGGGAACGCGGCACGACCGTCGATTCGGCGTGGGACTTTCCCAAGCTCGTGGGAGAGGTGCGCCGGGCCCTACGCCTGCTACCAGATCAGGTTGACTCCGACAGGCGCGGCAAGCAGGCGATCAAGCGGGTGCTGGGCAGCCTCGGCTCCATCGCGCAAGGCATCAACGAGCTTCGGGGCTCATACGGGACGGGGCACGGACCCGACGGAAGGGCCCGGGGACTCCACGGGCGCCACGCCCGCCTCGCGGTGGGCATGGCCTCGACATTGGCAACGTTCCTCCTGGAGACGCATCGCGAGCAAGGGTAGGACTCCTACCAGCAGAGGGGTATCCTCTTTTGGGCATGCGCCCGTAGCTCAGCTGGATAGAGCACCGGACTTCTAATCCGACGGTCCCAGGTTCGAATCCTGGCGGGCGCGCCATGAACCAGAGAGTCCGTGGGGACCGCTCAGTAGAGTTCCCCTAGCCAGGCCGTCAGGGCTTTGGTCAGGGCGTCGGGGTTCAGACCCAGGGTCTCTTCGAGCACCTGGGTAGCGGGCTCGCTGGGGAGGCGCGGGAGAGCCTTCAACAGCTCCGAGGGGTGGACCTCCACCAAATAGGCGCCCAGAGCGTAAGCGATCAAGAGCTCACGCTCGCTGAGCTGGTCGACGCTCTTGCCAAGCACATAGGCCAGCTTGGGCGGGCTGTTCCCCAGGATGGTCTTGGCCTCCTTGAGCCAGTTCACGCGCGGGTCGTGCAGATCCTCTCGACCCCCGCTGCGCGTGTAGTCGTTGTCGCCGCTGTAGAAGCGACGGCGGGTGCCGCAGATGCGGAAGGAGAGATAGAGACCGATCCCCTCCCAAGCCCAGCCCTGCTCCGTCCCGAGCTGGTAGCGACGACGCAGACACCAACTCACGAGCTGGCGTGAGACCCCCTCCAGACGCAGCTCGCGGTCCTCACCCCAAATCACCAGGGTGTGCCAGTCGAGCCAGAGCGAGCCCACCTCCTCGAGGCCCGGACCGTCCTCGGCCGGATGGGCCTTGGCCACCTCGATCAGATCCTCGTTGCTGCCCACCAGGTAGCAGGTGAGTCCCTCTGGGAGTTCGACCTCGACCTCGAGTCCCTCCTGCATGAGGCTCTCGACCGCGCGCGCAATCCCCAGGGCTTCACGCACCTCCTTCGCACCCTCCCGCGAGAAGACGCGCGCCTTTTCGCTCTTGCCGCTGGCCTCCCAAGCCAACCCCTGCTCGTAGTCGCGCAACTCGACCGGTTCAGGTGACGCATCGACCTTGCGGGCCCGCGCGATGAGTTTCTCCAGAGCCTCGCGCCGATCGTGGCTTGCCCTGGCAGCGGGACTGACCCAGGGGTGACCGGCCCATCCCGGCACGTGACCCAGGGCCTTGTGAGCCCGCTCATCGTCGGGGAAGCGGGCCAATACCAAGGCGTACTCGGCGCGGCGATCTTCGTCGCTCACCTGCTCCCCATACTTGTCCAACAGGGCATAGGTCGCCTCACGCCACTGGGCGAGCACCTCAGCCGTGCGCGCCTCGATCGCATCGAAATCCACGCGTCCACGGTTGCGCTGGGGCTCCCGCTCCTTGCGACGCTCCCAGCTACCATCGCGCCGACGCTCGAACCCCAGGGCCTTACGCACCCGCAGGTGATCGGGTGCGACCTCGAGGGCCGCGTTCCAAAGGCGGTCACGCTCCTGGTACCACTTCTTTTTGTGGCACCACTTGCCCACCTCGTAGAGCCCGTCTGCAAACTTCGAGTGCAGTTTGGCCCGCTCGCTCGCAAAATCCTCCCCACGCTCGACCGCTACGCTCACAGCAACCGGACGGGGCGCAGCCACCAATCGGCCCGCCGCCGAGAGCGCCAGCAACGTGCAACAAAACCCTACTTTGCGGCTCATCCCCATCAAACTCCTCATTTCACGTCCGCAAGCCAGTCGACGAGTTCCTGCCGGATGGCCGGGAGCGCGATGCGCAACTCCTCCTCGAGCACCGTCGCGGCCGGCTCCCGGCCGAGACGAGAGAGGATCCGGCTCACCTTACCCGGATGCACTTCCATCAGGTAGGCGGCCAGGGCGTACCCCACCAAGAGGTCATCCCCGGTGAGCTGGTTGACCGACTTCCCCAGGATGAAGACCAGCCCCGGAGGCTTGTCGCGGGTAAGCACCTCGTGGGCCAGAGCCAGCCAGTTGGCTCCACTCTCCCGCAGGCGATTCTGCGTATTGGGTTTGTCCCCCTCGTACTCACTGGGCTGCACGCTGAAACTGAGCCGCGTCCCACACAGCTTGTAGGAGAGGTAGATCCCAAAACCCTCCCAAGCCCAACCCTGATCGGGCCGGATACCGAAAGTCATCCCAAGCAGGTGATGCACCGTCTGGGTCGAGACCATGTCGAGGCGACCGGCTTTGGAGCCGTTGCCGACGAAGAGATCCGATCCGCTCGCCCAATAGGAGGAGACTCCCTTGACGCGGGGGCCAGAGGTGCCGGGCACCTTTTCGAGCAATTTCTGCATGTCCGCCTGGCCGTCGACGAGGTAGGCCGTGAACCCCGGAGGCAGGCTGGCGGGCTCAACCGAGAGAGCCGCCTCGAGGAAGGGGGGGGCTGCAGCGATCAGGGCCAGGGCCCGCTCGCTCTCCTTCTTGGCGCCGACGTTGACCACCCGCGCCACTTCGCTCTCCAGGTGGGATCCCCACACGATCCCCGTCTCCCGTTCGTAATCCAAGAGCGCGCTCTCCTGCGGCCCCTTGACCCCCTTCAAGGCGCGGGCAGCAGCCGCCTTGAGTTCCAAGCGCCGTGCGTGGGAGCGCTTGGATGAGGGCAAGACCCACCGGTGCCCTTCCCAGCCCTCGACATAGCCGAGGGCTCGGCGCACACCCTCGTCGTCCGGCACCCGCGCAAGGACCGCTCGCAGCTCCGCCCGGCGACGCTCTTCACCGAGCTCGTCCGCATGCTTGTCGATCAAGCTGACCATCAACTTGGCCCAGCGCTCCCAGAGCCGGCTCTCCTTCTTCTGGAGGGCCTCGAAGTCGACACGCCCGTGGTTGCGCGACGGAGCAGGCTCCTTGATGAGCTTCCAGCCCCCCTTGCCATCCTTCGCATAGCCCAGGGCGGCGCGCGCCTTACGATGATCGGGAGAGTAGACCAGAGCCAGGCCGTAGAGCCGGTCCCGCTCGAGGAAGTATTCCTTGCCGTCACACCACTTCGCGATGGAACACAAATCGTCAGCGGTCTTCTTGCCGAGCTTGGCCTTGGCCTGCTCGAAACTGTCGGCTCCGGGAAGGAGGGCCAGGAGGGCCACCAGGAAGGGAACGAGCTGCATGCCCTGATGCTACCAGGCCCGCCTCCTGGCGGAAGAAACCACTGCGACTCCCTTAGAAGCGCCTGGGAGACCGAATCTCCTCCCCTTTCGTTCCGGTCAACCGATCACCCAGACGGCGGCGCATCTCCTCCGCCAGCGCGCTGATCCGCGCTACGACCTCTGGCTGTTCGGCGGCCAAGTCGTGGCTCTCGCCCGGATCGGTGGCAAGGTCGTAGAGTTCCAGGCCCGTCTTGGCCTGGGCGTACTTGCCGGGAATCCCTCCCGTGCCCGGAGCACGTCCCCGCATCGTTCGGTAGGCGTGAGGGAAATGGAGCTTCCAATCCCCCATCCGTACCGCCTCCAGGGAGCCGCTGTGGTACCAGAAAAAGAGCGCCTCGTGGGGCGAGGGGGCACCGCGCTCCAGCACCGGCCAGATGTCGAGTCCGTCGATCTTCCGTTCCGGCGGGGGAGCCCCGATGAGACCCGCCAGGGTCGGCAAGAGGTCGATCGTCATCACCGGGGCGGCGAACCGCCGGCCCGCGGGCAGGTGCCCGGGGAAACGGGCGAAGAAGGGCTCGCGTACACCTCCCTCGAAGGTCGTGCCCTTGCCCTCGCGGAAAGGTCCGGCACTGCCCGCATGGTCCCCATAGGAGAGCCACGGGCCGTTGTCGGAGGTGAAGATCAGCAAGGTTCGCTCGTCGAGTCCCGTGCGCTCGAGAGCCTCGAGCACAGCCCCCACCGAAGCATCGATCTCGCTCACCACATCCCCGAAAAGTCCGCGCTCGGTCGTCCCCCGGTAGGCCTCGCTCGCATGCAGGGGTACATGGGGCATGGGGTGAGCGATGTAAAGGAAGAAGGGCTCGCCCCTATGGCGTTCGATGAAATCGACCGAGCGGGCGGTGAAATCGCCGGTGAAGCGGTTCTGATCGGTGTTGTAGCCGACCACCCGGTCCCCCTCCAGGGTCGGCAGGTCGCCCCAGGCCCCCGGACGCTCGGGGTGATAGGGCCACATGTCATTGGAGTAGGGAATCCCGTAGTACTCGTCGAACCCCTGGCTCAACGGCAAGAGCTCGGGGCGATCCCCCAGGTGCCACTTGCCGAAGATCGCCGTCGCATAGCCGCGGCTCTTGAATACCTCGGCCAGGGTCGTCTCGTCGGGATCCAATCCGACCGCGGAGTGCGGCCCCAGGGCGCCGCTGATCCCGACCCGCACGGCGTAGCAGCCGGTCAAGAGCGAGGCGCGCGAAGCGGAGCAAACCGGCTGCGAGACGTAGAAGTCGGTCAGTTCGACCCCCTCACGGGCCAGGCGGTCGATGTTCGGCGTGGCATAGCCACGACAACCGTGGACTCCCACATCCCCAAAGCCCAGGTCGTCGACAAAGAACAGGACGACGTTGGGGAGCGGAGCGGCCCGCTGATCGCTCTCTTCACCGCCCCAGGCACAGCCCCACTGCAGGCCGCACAAGGCAGTCAACAGGAGCAGGCCGGCGGACCACCTGCCGTCCATGCTGGACGAACACCTCACCTTGGTGGCCCGCACCGGGGAGCGCTCAGTTGCAGAAATCGACCTGTACGCCTTCGGTCGTGTTGGATGTCGGACCGAGATCCCGATACCAAAGCTGGAAGAACCAGGTGTCACCGGGTTGGAAGACGACCCCGCCGGGCAGATTCTGGTTGTCGATCGCCAGCGTCACCTGGCCGACCGACCCCGAGTTGAGCACGTTGCCCGAGAAGCGGATTTGCGGAGCGCCCAGGCAGAGGTTTCCGCTCGATCCCCCGAAGCCCGGAATGAAGGCCGTGCTCTGGGACATCAAGAAGTAGCCGAATTGATTGGGGGGCAATTGGGAGCCCGTCAGCACGAGGTCGTTGTCCGAGACCCGTGCACCGCCCGTGGCGCTGATGTGGGCGGCCTGACCGGTCGAGTTGGCGTTGGCCGTGCAGTAGTTCGGAAAGAGCGGTCCGGGCGCGATCACCTGGGCGGAGAGGGAACTGGGCGTCCCCGGGACGAAGAGGCCCACACTGGCGGTCCCACCCCCGGGGGCGCGGTCAGCGGTAAAGGCGAAGGTGTAGGTCGTTCCCCAGCGGATGGCGTTGGCATCCACATCGGTGGACCAGGGCACACTCTCCCAGTGGATCGACCCGGCGGGCTGGGTCTGGGTCCAGGGATCGTTCTTCCAGGGGGAGCCGCTGTGGTGGTCGACCCCGTGCCAGTAGACGTCGCTGATCGTCACCCCGTCACAGGGCAGGGGCACGTCGAAGCTGCCCACGGCGCGCCCGGAGTTGCCGTTCTGGATCGCATACTGGTAGCGCCAGAGGCCGCCCCCCAGGTCGACCGCATGGGAGCCGACGAAGATCCAGCCGTGGATCCCGACTCCACCCTCGTCCTCGACAGCCAGGTCGTGGATCAGGACTCCGTTCACGTTGGCCTGCCAGGCATAGATGGCGGGATCCCCCATCTGGGTGGGACCGATGTTTCGGATCTTGGTCGGACCGGGATTGAACTCGATCGGGCGCCAGGCGTAGTTGTCGCGCGCATTGCCCGCGGCATGGTCTTCCTGGTGGAGGTACTGTCCCTCCGAGAAGAAGAGCGAACCCGCTTCCTGAATGTCGCTGTTGTGAACCTGCAGGCGACCGCGAATGGCCGGGGGACCCGAGGTCGGCCCCCCCTTGCTGGCGGGCCACTGTCCCGTGACCGGATCGATGAGCCACTTCGAACCGCCGACCTGACCGTCGTTGAGCGCGGCCCAGTAGGTGTCGGAGCAACCCACACCCAACCAATCGCACCCTTCGGGTTGACAGCCGTTCGGGCAGCCGCTCCCGTCCTCGTCCAGGGCGCAGAAGCTGTACTTGACGTAGCTGTACCCCATCTGCTCGAAGGCCCCATCCGGGGTGATGCGGAAGAGGTTGGTGGCGATGATCGGTGCCTGGGCGATCGCGTCGTTCCAGTTGGCGTGGACCGAGCCCACGTTGCAGGCGGTGGTCGCCACCGAGTAGGCACGGATGCCGCTGTCCTTGCCCCAGTAGACATAGGAATCGGACCCCGAGTCCTCGCCGATCTGCGAGACCGAAATATCGACCTGGGCGAAGGTGAGGCCGCCCAGGGCGACACAGAGCAGGGCACTTCCAAGCAGGGAGGTTCGGGTCATGGGAGCTGGGGCTGGGGTCCGAGGAAGAACCATGTGAGTGTACCCCTCCAGGGCAATCCCCCAGCAGGAAAGATCGCCTCTTTGCGTCCTAAAGCCCCTTGACGACCCAGAGAACGGGGTATTCGCCCACCTCTCCCTCCCCCGCCGAGCGTGTACGCTCCTCGAGGAAGTTCCAGGTCGAGAGAGAATCTTCGCTGCGCGGGTCGAGCAGGGTCGCCGCCAGGCGGCCGAGGGGCTGGCGGGTGCGCACGATCAGCGTGCCCGCGGGCAGGCTGCGCTCTCTGCCCTCCTCCCACCGCCCTACCACTTCGAGTTCGTGATGCCCCTGGAAGGGTCGCTTGGCCCGCAGCACCTCACTGGGGCGGAAGGTACGCACCAGTAGGACGCGCGGCTCCGCGAGGCGCTCGCAGGCGACCCCGTGCAGACGCAGGTTCTCGAGACACTCCTCGGGGGGATCCACCAGGGCGTAGGCATCCGGCAGGGGGGCGCTGCTCTCCGACTCGAAGGCGACTCGCACCTTCACCCGCGCAGGGTGCCACTCCTGTCCGGCGACGCGCCGCACGCCGAGTCCAGGGACGGGGATCTCGCTCCAGGGTGCGAGCAGCACCTGGCCCTCTACGCCTGGGGCAAGGTGCGTCCCCCAGCGGAGCTCGGCCTGCCCGTCGCGCACCGCGGCATCCGCCTCCGCGCAGAGCCTCTGCATCTGCTCGGCGTGAACCGCCGCGGCCCGCAGGCACTCCAGGACAAAGGCACGGGTGACCAGGATGCGCTCCTCGAAGGGGAGATAGCTATAGGCCTCGGAGAGGATCGAGAAGCGTCCGCGCAGGCCGATGTAGTTGGTACCGAAGCGCGGGCGTGGATCGTAGGTAACCCATTCCGTGGGCGGATCACCGACCAGGTTGCCATAGTCGAAGACACGCATGCCGTGGTGGGCGAGCATCGCCCGCCGGACCTCGGGCAGGAGGTTTTCGCGAGCGAAGCTGTCGATGGCGGGGTCGATACCGGTTGCCAGGGATGGAGCGTAGGTCAAGTGGTAGGCGTGGGGCGATCCGTTGGTCGTGTGCAGATCCATCCACAGGTGGGGATCGAACTCGGCGGTAGCCGCGACCAGGGCGCGGCACTCGGGGCTCTCGAGCTTGATGAAGTCCCGGTTGAGGTCGAGCCCGTGGGCCCCCGCCCGCTCCCCGACCCCCTCGCTCGGACCGTTTTGGGTGACCCGATTCTTGCGCGCGATACGGTCGTTGCCGTCCGCATTGAAGAGGGGGATGAAGAGCAGGTCACAACCTTCGAGCAACTCGGCGTGCTCCCCCAGGGCAAACTCCCGCAGGAGCATCTGCACGGCCTCCTTGCCCTCGACCTCGCCCCCATGGATGTTGGCGTTGATCAGGACGCGCAGCTTGTCGTCGCCGCGCCCCTGAGCGAGCCCCTCGGGAGGCGGATTCCCAACCAGCACGGCACGGATCGACCGCCCCTCCGCGGTGCGTCCGATCTCGGGCAGCGGACGCAGTCGATCGGCATGGGGGAGGGACCCGAGGGCGTCGAGGAAGGCCTCCACCTCCGCACTGGTCGAGGTGCGCGTGTATCCGCTGCGCTCGGGGGTGGTCCGCGGGATCTCCGGGACAGGGAGGGAAAGGAGGGGAAAGCCGGCAAGGAGAAGCGACGGAAGGGACATGGCCGGACCCTAGCAAGTCCCCGCGCCCTTGGCGCTAAGCTGGGTGTGTGTGGCGATTCCTCACGCTCCTCATACCCCCTTGGCTCTGGTCCTGCGCTCCCTCCGAGCCGCTCTCCGAGGAGAGGCCAGCGCTGGAGCCGCCCACCCTGGTGCTCCTGCGGTCCGCAACCCTACCCCTGGGAGAGCGTCTGCACGCTGAGCTCTGCAGCCTCCCGCTCCCCTTCGAGGAGCGCCCGCCTAGCGATCCCCTCTTCTCCCGCGCCTTCGCCTCCGCCGGCGGCTTGGGGCTGGTCTGGATCGACGGCGAGGGAGGGATTCTCTCGACGCTGGCTGGTTACGCGCCTGCGGGTGAGATCCGCGCCCGCGACCGCCTGGTGCGTCGATGCGCCGACGCATGGTACGCCGCATCTCCTGTCGAGCGCATCCGGTTGCAGCTCGAGCTGCGCGCGGAGGTCCCCGCCCGGCGCGCGTTGCAGGCCCTGCTGGCAGCTCCTACGGCATCGACCCCGTCGAGTCGTGCCGAGTGGACCGCCCTCCTCGCCCACACCCTGGCCCGACAGGGAGAGGTGCGCTCCGCTCTGGATGCCTGCGAACAGGCCCTCGCCCTCGACCCGGCTGTCGCCACGCGCGCGCCCTTCGAACGGGACCTCTGCCTGGCCCGGGGGCTGGCCCGGCTCGGCGGACGCGATCCCCGCGGTGCCCTGGCCGAGCTGGCTGGGATCCCCGGACCGGAAGCGGCGCTCGTGAGGGGTTTGGCCCTCCACGCCGCCGGCCGTGAAGAGGCCCTGTCCGAGTTCCAGACCCTGCTCAGCCGCTATCCTCATACGCCTTGGCTGCCGGAAGTTCGGCGTGCCATCGAGCACATCCTCACTCCACCGAAGGGCCACGGTCACCCATGACCCCCACTCTGCTCCCCCTGCTCCTCACCCTCGGCGCCGCCCCCTCTGGCCCCTCGCCCGCCTTCCGCTGGGTGCAGGACTGGCCGCATCTCGGAGAGCTCTCCCTGGGCAACACCCACGGCTGCATGGTCTGGACCGATGAGGGCAACCTCTACGTCAATACCGACAGCGAGCGACCGATGTTCATCTTCGATGCCGAGGGGAATGTGGTCCGCACCTGGAGCAAGGAACTCGCCGGGGGACTACACGGGATGACCCTCTCCCACGAGGGAGACCGCGAGTACCTCTACCTCTCGCACCTGGGTCGCCACGAAGTCTTGAAGACCACCCTCGAAGGGGAGGTGATCTGGACCCTGCCCTATCCGGCGACCTCGGGTCTCTACGAGAGCCCCGATCAGTACAAGCCTACGGGGGTGGCGGTGGGCCCGGACGGTTCGATCTACGTCGCTGACGGATATGGCTTGAACTGGATCCACCAGTTCGACCCTGGGCGCGCCTATGTGCGCTCCTTCGGCGGCCCCGGCAGTGAACCGGGGAAGTTCCACACCTGCCACGGGATCACCCTCGACAGGCGCACGGACCCGCCGACCCTGATCATCGCCGACCGCGAAAACCACCGCCTGCAGCGCTTCGATTTGCAGGGCGAGTTCATCGAACTCATCGAAGCGGACCTACGTCGCCCGTGCAGCGTCAGCATCCAGGGTGACCTCATGGCGGTGGCCGACCTGGCGGGCCGGGTCACCCTGCTCGACGGTGAGGGACACCTCGTCGCCCACCTGGGCGACAATCCCGATCCAGCCAAGCGCGCCCGGAACGACGTCCCCAAGGCGCAGTGGGCTCCGGGTGAGTTCCTCTCCCCCCACAGCGTCGCCTGGGATGACGAGGGCAACCTCTACGTCATGGATTGGAACCGGTTCGGCCGGGTGAGCAAGCTGGAGCGTCTGCACTGACCCGGTTCGGGCTACCGGTTCGCCTGGGCGCGGCGGCGTTCCGAGAGGCACTGGCAGCCGGGGGGGACGCGCGGAAGGGGGCTTTTCAACGGCCGCTCTCCGCCACGGGTAGGGGCTGCCCCTGGAGCCCTCCCACTCCGTCGCGCCGGGGATCGCTGGCGACGCTCACGTTGCCCTCCTCATCGACGGCGATCGCCTGGATCGAGGCGAAGAAGCTCGAGTTCGGAACGGGGATCAGGATATGGCCGTGACGCTCGACGAGGGTTTCGAGCAGGGCCTCGTCAAAGCCCGGTTCGACGCGGGTCTCGGGGGGACGCCACTGCTGGTGAAAGCGCGGAGCAGCGACCGCATCCTGAAGGCTCTGACCGAGCACCAGCACGCGCAGGATGACCTGAGTCACCGCACTGATGATGCGCGGCCCGCCCGGTGCACCGATGACGAGCACGACGCGCCCGCGGTCATCCCGTACCACGGTCGGCGTCATCGAAGAGAGCGGACGTTTGCGTGGTGCGAGCTGGTTGGCCGCCGATCCCACCAGTCCGTAGAGGTTCGGCGTCCCCGCCAGGATCGAGAAGTCGTCGAGCTCGTTGTTCAAGAGAAACCCCGCCCCCTGTACGAGGATGCCCGACCCGAAGGAGGCGTTGAGCGTCGTCGTCAAACTGACCGCATTGCCGTCGCGATCGAGCACCGACAGATGGGTCGTCTGGGAGCTCTCCGCTGCCGGCATCTCGGCCATGGGCGCGATGTCGGGCTGCGCCCGCTCGCCGATCTCCATGCGCCGGCGACCGATGTAGTTCTCGCCCAACAGGCGTCCCAGGGGCACCTCGACATGGTCGGGATCCCCCAGGTGTTCGGCCCGATCGGCAAAGGCGATACGCAGGGCTTCGATCCACCAGTGCAGCAAGCGGGGAGAGAGGACGCCCTCGCGGACGGGCGATGGGTCCGTGGCGCTCTGCCCACCGGCGCGTCCCCTGCGCTCTGCATCCAGGGGAAACCCATCCAGGATCTCCAACACCTCCAAGAGGGCCGTGCCTCCGGAACTCGGGGGCCCCATGCTGATCACCTCGTGCCCTCGGAACCATCCCCGCAGGGGTTCTCTGGAGCGCACCCGATAACCGGAAAGATCCTGCGCAGTCATCGCCCCACCACGGGTCAGATTGCCCTCCCTGCGGTCCGCGGCCTCGAGCGTGGCCAGGATCCGTTCCGCGATCGGACCGGTGTAGAAGGCCGGCGGCCCCCCCTTGGCGAGGCGCCGTAAAGTCCGCGCTAGGTCAGGCTGCACGAGTCGATCCCCCACCGCGAGGGGTTCACCACCGGGGTAGAAAAGCTCTCGAGCCGCGGGGTCCTTCTCGAGACGATGGCGGGCGGACTCCTCGCGCAGTCCATCGGCCAGATGTCGATCGACCTCGAAACCCTCCTCGGCGAGTCGAATCGCGGGGCGACAGAGTTCCTCGAAGGAGAGGCGGTGCGAGCCGAACTCCCGGTAGAGGGCGAAGAGACCGGCCGGCGAACCGGGCACCCCGACCGCCAGGGGAGTCTCCAGGGAACGCGTGGGAACGACGCGGCCCTCTTCATCGAGGTAGAGGCGTGCCTCGTACCCCGCCGGAGAGACCTCGCGAAAATCGAACGTCGCCGCGTCGCCACCCGCGGAGGTCCAGACCGCAAAGCCCCCCCCGCCGAGGTTTCCCGCCTCGGGATAGACGACCGCCAAGGCCAGGGCGGTGGCCACCGCGGCGTCCGCGGCGTTCCCTCCCCGGTCGAGGATCGCCAGCCCGACCTGGGTCGCCAGTCGCTGCTCGCTGACGACAGCCCCGGTGTGCGGGGCGAGGGGCGGCGGTGCATCCCCGCTGGAGGTTGATCGGCATGCGGCCAGGTAGAGAAGACCGAGCAGCAACCCGCGGCATCTCACTCGGCGTCCTCGCGAATCTCCTCGACCTTGACCCCGCGCTCGCGCAGGTAGGCCACCGACGCGGCGATCGCCTCCTCCTCACCTTCGATCTCGACGGCGACCAGGGCCATCGTGTCGGTGATGCTCGCCGCCCGAATGTTGGGCACGACTCCGAACTTCTCGCCCAGGGTGTGGCTGACGATCGGCTCGGAGATCAGCTCCTGGGGGAAGGTGCAGTAGTACTTGCGGCGTGTGGCCATGGATCAAAGGGGCATGGGAGAACGGCGGCGCAGCGAGAGCGCCAGGAGCGCGCATCCCACCAAAAAGGTCACCCCGCCCGCAAGCGGACCCCTCCAGGGGAGGCGTAGGTCCGGTCCGATGGAGTCCCCCCCTGCCGGCCCGTAGACCGCGGGATGGCGCATCCAATCCACGCCCGCGCACTCGACGACCAGAACGACGCTCGAGAGATCGAGCAGGTGGGCGGTCAGCGCGGGGGACCAGGGGGCGGGCCCGGCCAGCCCCCCCAGGG
>JALWOP010000415.1 GCA_027083445.1 Planctomycetota bacterium
CACCGGTGGAGCCGCCACCACCGGTGGGGTCGGTCTACCCCCTGGGCAGGGGCAGGGGGGGCAGGTCGGAACCGAGCCTGCTCCCGAGACCGGTCCGGCCGGCTGGTCGCCCTTCTTCCTCAAGGGGGGCTTCAGCTTCTTTGTCGCCTTCTGCGTCGGCTATGCGGCACGGGTCTGGCTCAAGCTGGCTGCTGCTTTCCTGGGCACCTTCCTGATCGGCATCTTCATCCTCTCCTACCTCGGGGTGCTCGATGTCGACTGGAGCACCCTCCAGGGCTGGTGGGATCTCTTCGCGAGCCGTGTCCAGGGTGAAGCCGCGAGCTTCAAGACCTTCGTGACGGGCAGCCTGCCCCAGGCGGGGCTCGCGGGACTGGGACTGGTAGCCGGCTTCCGCCGCCGCTGATCCGCCGCCGCTGGTCCGCCGCCGCTGGTCCGCCGCCGCTGGTCCGCCGCCGCTGGTCCGCCGCCGCTGGGATAGGAGTCCCCTCCGCCCGAGCAGCTCGTGGCCAAGAGGCCGTCGTGCACCGTGCACTTCCCCGCTCACCGCCCGGACGGAGGGGAGAGTCCCAACGGAACGCGGCGCGGGGAGTGACGACCTTTCCCAGGCAACTCCGAGGCGATAGCTTGCGGGGGTCGATGCGCCCCTTCCTCCTCGCCTCCCTCCTTCTCGCCGCCTGTGCGGCATCTCCCGGCGATGCCTCCTCGCCGGAGCGCTCCGGGCCGGTCGGAGCCCCTCGGGACAGGGCCTCGCTCACCCGCTGGGGACGCGATCTCGACCGGGAGGCCCCCCTACCGGCCTATCCCCGCCCGACCCTGGTACGGCAGCGCTGGCATAGTCTGAATGGCCCCTGGCAGTTCGAGGTTGCCCGTGAAGGGCAGCCCCCGCCCTTCGGGCGGGACCTCGAGTCCACCATCCTGGTGCCCTTCGCCCCCGAAGCGCCCCTCTCGGGGGTTGGGAAACACCACCCCCGCTTCTGGTACCGCCGCACCTTCCGAGTCCCCACCGGCTGGCGGCGGGATCGGATTCTCCTGCAGTTCGGAGCGGTCGATTGGGAGGCGGAGGTCTGGGTCAATGGTCGCCGACTGGCTCTCCACCGGGGGGGCTACGATCCCTTTTCCGTCGACATCACCGCCGCCCTCCTGCCGGTACCCGACCAGGAGTTGATCGTGCGTGTCTTCGATCCCACCGATCGGGGTGAGCAGATGCGCGGCAAGCAGGTTCTCGATCCGGGGGGGATCTGGTACAGCCCGGTGAGCGGCATCTGGCAGACGGTTTGGATCGAGCCGGTGCCCCGCCGGGGCATCGATGCCCTCTACATCGAGCCGGACTTGGATCGCGGTGAGGTCGGGGTCCGGGTGGAGGGCATCGATCCCCTCGGCGGTGACCGGGTCGAGGTCGAGGTGCGCGAGCGAGGCGGTCTGATCACCGCCCGTAGGGGGGGCGTGGGAGAGCTGCTCGTCGCTCCCATCCCCTCACCGCGGGCCTGGTCCCCCGAGGATCCCTTTCTCTACGACCTGCGCGTGACGCGCACGGGGGCCGACGGGAGGGTACTCGAGCGGGTCGAGAGCTACTTCGCCCTGCGCAAGGTGGAGCGCAGCGTGGGCGAGGACGGCAAGGCGCGCATCCTCCTCAACGGCAAGCCGCGTTTCCTGCGCGGGGTGCTCGACCAGGGGTGGTGGCCGGACGGCCTCTACACGGCACCGTCCGACGAGGCTCTGCGCTTCGATGTGGCGACGGCCAAGGCGATGGGATTCGATCTCATTCGCAAGCACGTGAAGGTCGAGCCTGAGCGCTGGTACGCCTGGTGTGACCGTCTAGGGGTCTTGGTTTGGCAGGACATTCCCAATGGTGCGGCCCGCAGCGGTGAGGGGCGCCGTCAGTTCGAGGAGGAGCTCGATGCGATCGTCGCCGCACGGCGTTTCCACCCCTCGATCATCGGCTGGGTGCTCTTCAACGAGGGCTGGGGCCAGTACGACACCCCGCGCCTCTGCGAGCACTTGGCCGGCTTGGACCCCACGCGGCTCGTCACCTGCGCCAGTGGCTGGACCGACGCCCCGGTGGGGGACGTGATCGACGTCCACCACTACCCCGGCCCTGTCGCACCCAGGGACCCGGGGGAGCGTATCCCGGTCCTCGGGGAGTTCGGGGGCATCTCCTGGCCCGTGCCCGGTCACAGTCCGGTGGGGGCTTGGGGTTACCAGGGTGTGCGCGATGCCCAGGAGCTCTCCTTTGCCTACGAGGACCTTCAGCGCGAGTTGGTGCCCTTGAAGGAGGCGGGTTTGGGTGCCGCGATCTACACCCAACTCAGCGATGTGGAGAGCGAGGCCAATGGCCTCGTGACCTACGACCGCGAGGTGATCAAGGTCGCGCCCGCCGAGATCGCCCGTATGAATCGCGAGCAGTTCACCCCGCTGCACGTTCTTCTGCCGACATCCAAGGAGGCGCCCCACGCCTGGCGTTATCGCTTCGACAGTCCCGGAGAGGGCTGGAGCGGGGACTATGGCCGATCACTCGACCTGCCCGGCCCGGAACTCGGCTGGCAGGAGGGCCAGGCCGGTTTCGGGAGTGACGGTACCCCGGGCGCGATCGTGCGCACGACCTGGACGAGCCCGGACATCTGGCTCGTGACCGACTTCCAGCTTGGAGCCTTGCCCGAGGGTGAGATCGTCTTGAACCTGCACCACGACGAGGAAGCCACCGTTTGGGTCAATGGCCGGGAGGTCCTCTCCCGAGGAGGTTTCACGACGGACTACGTGCGCATTCGCACCGGCCTTTCAGCCCGCGATCTGCTCGTCAAAGGGACCAACCGCGTCGCGGTCCACTGCCACCAGACCAGCGGCGGCCAATACATCGACCTCGGTATCGAGGTGATGGGGACGCGCTAGGCTGAAGTTCGACGGGATATCGTCATCCGATCCGGCGGAAACCCTTGCAGGTAAGCACTTTACGACGCCTTTCTCGTGGACGATCGTAGTCACTAAAATGTTTGACTTCCTCCAGTAATGCAG
>JALWOP010000416.1 GCA_027083445.1 Planctomycetota bacterium
ATCGAGCTCAGCGAAGGTGACGTTGAACTCGCCCGCCTCGGCGTCGAGCTGGCGGCCGTGGCGGGCGAGTTCAACGTCACCTTCGCTGAGCTCGATGACGCCTTGCTCTGGCGTCACGGACGCTCCAAGGACGGCTCGGAAGCCCTGAGCTCCCTGCTCGACCTGGCTGTCCTCGAAGACTTGGGGCGCAAGGCAGGCATCGAGGTCAGCGACAAACAGATCGCCGCCCGCTGGGGGGAATTGGAGCGCGAGGTCCAGGAGGCGGGCGCGGCCGCGGATCTCTACGAGTACCTCGCCCAGAACGAGATCACCCCCGAGGTCTTCCGCAGGCACCTGCGCTTGTCGATCGTCCAGGAGATTCTGGCCCGCCGGGACCTGGGCCTCTCGAAAGAGGCGCCGATCAGCGGTGAGCAGCAGACCGCTTGGCTCCAGCGCGTGCATGCCGAGCGCGACGAAACCCTGGAACCCTTCCCCTGGGAGGATGGGGTCGTCGCCCGCAGCGGTTCGGTCGTCATCACCCGCGACGCCTTCGCGGAACACCTGCGCAACCTGATCCCCCGGGATGAGCTCTCCGAGCTGGCCCACGCCATCGCTCTCTCCAAGGCCCTGGAGGCCCGGCTACCCGACCTCGCGCCGAGCGCCCTGAACCAGGCCATCGAGGCGGAGCTCACCCGCCGCGCGGCCCGCGTGGCCGAGGATCCCCGCTTCCAGGGCGTCGAATACGAGCGCCTCCTCGAGGCCCAGGGGCTCTCCCTAGAGGCACTGCGCCACGATCCCAGCGTGCGAGCCCAAGCGCTGCTCTACATCCTCTCCCAGCGCACGACCAGCCCCGAACAGCTCCGCAAGACCTACGAGGAGGAGCGTGAGCGCTTCGACGCCCGCTACGGCGAGGCGGTCGAGGTCTACGCCCTGCTCCTGCATGCGGCCCGCTTCAAGAACGACATCAACCCGCGCACCTTCTCCGAAGCCGACGCCGAGCTCAGAAAGCTCCTGGATGGGCTGGATGGCCTGGAGGATTTCCAACGTCTGGTGGCCGAATTCTCCGAGGATCCGGTCACCCGCGAGAAGAAGGGCCTGCTCGGCCGGGTCACCCGCGGCACGAAGGTCGTGCCCGAAGCGGTGCGCAAGGCCGCCTTCGAGCGCATCGACGCCGCCCGCGGCGAGGATGGTGTCGCGGATGTGAGCGGCACGATCCTGGGCCCCCTGCACGTCCAGGGGGGCTCCTTGCTCATCTGCCTCGGCCGCCGCTTCCCCGCTCCGACCTGGGAACGCATGGCGGAACACGTTGCCGGCGAGCTACGCCGACGCCTGGCCGAGGAGGTCCTGCCCCGCGGAGCCGTCGCCATGTGGTTCGACGCCCATTGACCCCCCGCGCTACCATTCCCCCATGCTGATCGGCAAAGTCGTGGGCAGCGTGGTCGCCACCCAGAAGGACGAGAAGCTCGCGGACCGCAAGTTCCTCGTCGTCGAGGTACGCGACCACCACAACCAGCCCACCCCCCAGTACATCGTGGCGGTCGACGCCGTCGGCGCGGGACAGGGCGACGTCGTGCTCTACGCCACCGGTTCCTCCGCCCGCCAAACCCTCCTGACCGACGGACGTCCCTGTGACGCGGTCATCATGGCCATCGTCGACTCCTGGGACCTGGGCGGCGAGAACGTCTACGAGAAATGGCGGGAGGGCTAGATGTACCTGGGACGGATCACCGGCCGCCTGGTCGCCACCACGCGCACCACCCCCGGACTCGAAGGAGTGCGCTTCCAGTGGCTCCAGCCCCTGGATGAGAAGGGGAAACCGATGGGCCGCCAGCTCGTGGCAGCCGTGACCCTGGATGTGGGACCCGGTGACCTGGTGCATTTCATCGATGGACGCGAGGCCGCATTGGCCCTACCGGGCGAAACCTTCGTGCCCATCGACGCAACGGTCACCGGATATGTCGAACAACTCGCCATCGGCGGACGCGACCTGGCACGGGACGAATGCTGATCGCCCAGGTTGTCGGGACCGTGGTCGCACCGGTTCAAATCCCCCTCCTGGAGGGGCGTAGCCTGCTCGTCGTCCGGCCGGTCGATCCCCACGGAAAACCTACGGGCAAGACGCGCGTAGCGATCGATCGTATCGGCGCCGGGGAAGGAGATCGGGTGCTGGTGATCGACGAGGGTAACTCCGGCCGTCAACTGCTCGACGCACCCCAGGGGGCGGTCAAGACCGTCATTGTCGGCTTCATCGACGCCATCGAGCTGGGCGGTAGGATCGTCTTCGACCACCGCCGGGGAGACATCGGCTAGGATCGCCCCCATGGACGCCCGTGGATGGACCGAGGAGGAGACGCGCCTGCGCAAGGCGATCGTCTCCGTCGCCAAGCTCTGCTTCGAACGCAAGCTGATCGTCGGTGCCGACGGCAACTTCAGCGCCATGACCAGCCAGGGCACGATCCTGATCACCCCGGCCGGCGCGATGAAGGGTTTTCTCGAGCCCCACCACATCGCCCACATCGACCGCACCGGTCGACCCATCGACGATGGCCCGAAGGCTTCGAGCGAGGTGGGTATCCACCTGGTCTCCTATCGCGAGCGGCCGGATATCCGCGCCATCTGCCACGCTCACCCTCCCCACGCGGTGGCGATGACGATCGCAGAGATCGACCTGCAGCTACCGGTCATCCCTGAGATCATCGTCACCATCGGCGGGATTCCCACCGCGCCCTTCGGCACCCCGGGTACTCCCGAACTGCCCGAGACGATCCGCGAGATCATCCGCTGCTCGGACACGGTCTTGATGAAGAATCACGGCTCGGTGACCGTCGGCCCCAACATCATGGATGCCTTCAAGAAGCTCGACATGCTCGAGCACACGGCGCGCATCCTGTGGCTGGCCCACGTGGCGCGGGGTGGGCTCTCGCCCCTGCCCGACGAGTCGGTGCGCAAGCTGCTCGAATCTCGCAGCGCCCTCGGCATCCGCACGCGCAATACCCTGGAAAACCGCTGCGGAATGTAGACCCAGACCGGCTTAGCCGTGAGCCAGGGGAGAAACGAAATCGGCGGGTTTGACCGTCAAGAGCGAACAGTCGACGCGATCGAGCAGGCGCTCGGCGGTGTTGCCCACCAGAAAGCCGGGCAATCCCCCCCGCGAGACCGTCCCCATGACGAGCAGGTCGGGGTGCAGGTGTTCCACCGCCTCACGGATCGCTAGGTGGGGAGACTTCTTGCCGATGTGCACCACCGACTCGCCGTCGAAGATGCTGCGACTGAGTACCTCGTCGATGTGAGCCTGGGCCGCGGAGCGGATCGCCTCCAGCCGCGCCGCGTACTCCTCTTCGGTCAGCCGCGAGGCTTCCAGTTGCAACTCCATCGAGATCTGGAACGCGTGCACGATGTGCAGTTCGCAGTGGTGGTGCTCGGCGACATAGGCCCCCGCATCCACTGCGGCATCCCCAACGGGTGAGAGATCGGTGGCCGCCAGGACGAGCTTGTGAATCAGGTCATGCTCGGGTTTGACCACCCAGACCGGCCCGGGACACTTTCGCAGAAGCTTGATCGCCTGGCTGCCGAGGCGCCGGCCCTCCTGGTCGGGCTCGTCGCGTTTGCCGACGATGACCAGATCCCCCTCCCCGGCCAGGACGGCCTGGGTCAGGGCGATCCAGGCACGCTCCTCGGTGCGCTGCACGCGTAGTTCGATGCCCGCTTCCCGCAGGGGAGCCAGTACCTCCTCGAGGGCGGCCTCGTCCTCGTCGCTCCAGGGACGTCTCTCGAAGGAGGAGACGACGACGACCAGGGAGGCGGGCAGGTGCTCGGCCAGCCAACGGGCCTGATGCAGGGCCCCGAGGGAGCCGACGGTCACCTCCGCCCGCCTGGGCCGAAGGGAGAGGCCGACCAGGATCGTGCGAATCTCTTTCATCTGTCCGGCTCCCATCTCAGCGGATCCGAGGTTTCCGGGGGGGAGCGCCGGCCTCGAGTTCGGCTCGCCGCTCCTCATAGCCCTTGCGCCCCATCAGGGCGTAGGCGGCGACCTTGCCCCCTTCGACACCGGGCTGATCGAAAGCATCGACCCCGTAGAACTCCCCCATCAAGGCGACCGAGAGTTCCATCAGGTAGAGGTACTGCCCGACGCTGCTCGCCTCGACGCGGGGGAACTCGATCGTGACGCTCGGTCGCCCCGCATCGCAGAGGGCGATGCGCGTCCCGTCCCGCTCGGCGGCGAAAAGCTCTCCCAGGGTGTGCCCTCCGAGGTAAGCGAGGGCATCCCGATCGGCGAAGTCGCTGGGGATGACGACGTCGGCCGCCGGCGTAGCGACCGACAGGAAGGTGAACCACTTGTCGAAGGGACCCTCGGTGTAGAGCTGGACCTGGGAGTGCTGGTCGGTCACGCCCACCGCCCGCACGGGGGTCGGACCGGCATGCACGATCGAGCCGTCCCGCGCGTGCTTCTTGCCGATCGACTCGGCCAGGAGCTGGGCATACCAGTCCCCGAGCAGGGCGAGGCGCTGGGAGTAGCTGAAGGTGACCGCGATGTTCTTGCCCCCCTTGCTCTGCATGAGCCACTGCAAGGCCGCATACATCAGGGCGGGATTGTCGCGCAGTTTGGGTGTGCGACAGCGCTCGTCCATCCGAGCCGCTCCGGCGCAGAGGGCCGGGGTATCGATGCCCACCAGGGCCGCGGAGAGCAGGCCGACCGGGGAAAGCACGCTGAAGCGTCCGCCCACCCCATCGGGGACGACGAAGGAGTCGTAGCCCTCTTCCTGGACGATCGGTCGTAGGGTTCCGGCCCGCGCATCGGTGGTGATCACCAGGTGTTCGCGGTGCTTTTCGCGCCCCAGGGCCTCGATCAGGCGCCTGCGCAGGATGAGAAACTGGCTCATCGTCTCCGCGGTCGAGCCCGACTTGGAGATGACGTTGAAGAGGCAGGTCGCCGGATCGAAGGTCTGGAGAAAGGCGTCGATCAGCTCGGGATCGACATTGTCGAGCACGAAAAGGCGCGGAACCCCCTCGGGGGGGGCGAGGTCGTGGTAGGGACCGTTCAGAGCAGCGTGCAGGGCCCGCGGACCGAGAGCCGAGCCCCCGATCCCGAGCACGACCACGTTCTCGAAGCGGCCGGCGACCCGCGCCGCATAGGCCTGCACCGAGCGTAGGACCTCTTCCTGGTAGGGCAGGTCCATCCAGCGCAGGTCGGTTGCACGTCGTCCCTCGACCGCTTCGAGGGCCTGCGCCCCCCTCTCGGCCAGGGCGTCCAGCTCTGAGTCGCTGACGCCGTGTTCGCCGATCACATCGGCGTGCGCGTAGGTGATGTCGAGCGCGATAGGTTCCATGCCGGCCTCTCTCGCCCGCCCGAGCGGAAGGCGCGGGCACGGCGATCGAGACAGGGTAGGCCCGTCGGCCTCCGGGCGAAAGGTCCGCCCGGGGCGCTAGCGGTTCCGGCTGGAGGCCAGGAGGATGTAGTAGGCCAGGTGGGCCATCGCCACCAAGGCCCCCGCCACATAGGTCATGGCGGCTGCGCCGAGGACCTTCTCCACCCCCGCGGCCTCTTCCGGGGTGGAGACGATGCCCGTCTCGGCCAGCACGATCTTGGCCCGGCGCGATGCATCGAACTCGACCGGCAGGGTGACGAGCTGGAAAAGCACCGTCAGAGCAAAGACGGCGATCCCCAGGTACATCAGCCCGGTGATGTTGATGAACAGGCCGATCAGGAAGAGGGGGAACCAGGCCTGGGAGCCGATCATCGTCACGGGGACCATCGCTGAGCGAAAGGCCAGGAAGGGGTAGTCCTGGGCATGCTGGATGGAGTGTCCCGCCTCGTGGGCGGCGACGGCGATGGCCGAGATCGAGCGACCGTCGTAGACGTCGGGGGAGAGGCGCAGGGTGCGCGTACGAGGATCGTAATGGTCGGAGAGGAAGCCCCCCACCCTCTCGATGGTCACCTCGGCCCCCCCGGCCCGGGCGACGGCGGCGGCGGCCTGGGCGCCGGTCATTCCGGTGCGTACCCCGACCTTCTGAAAGCGGGCGAAGGTCGTCTTGACGCGCAGACTCGTCCAGGCCGCGAGGGCCATGAAGGGGCCGACGATGAGCCAGAAGCGGGGATCGAAGATAAACATGGCACCTGGTATTGGGACATTAACCGCGCCTGTTCCACAACCCCAGGGGCGAGAAGCCTTACCCCCCCTCAGAGATTGCCCAGGCGAATGGCCTGGGTGGGGCAATTGCGCACGCAGGCGTGGTCCCGGGTGCACTCGTAGTTGTGGGCCTTGCGCACCGTCGCCAGGGGCCCTCCCGCCCAGTACCCATCGGTGACACAGACCATCTCGCACAGGCCGCAGCCGATGCAGCGGGCGGGATCGAGGTGCAGAGAGACGTAGTCCCGGGGGGTCACCGGGCAGGAGAGTCCCTCGACCACCTGGGAGGTGCACAGCTCACGGGTGGCGGGGTGGCTGGTGAGGGTCTGCAGGGCCTCCCGCTCCCCGGCCTCGATCACCTCGGCCACCTGGCTGAAGTCGAAGCGGTGCAGGTGCCCCACCTTGGGCTGGATCAGGACCACGCGCCGGTCGACCTGCATGTGCAGGGCCTGCTCCACGGTGATGTCCTCGAGGATCTCGAAGGCGCGGAAGAGAGTCGAAAGGACGCGCTCCTTGTAGTTGGGGGTCTTGTAGACCGCCTTGACCGTCAGGTCGACGGCGATGATCAGGTCCGGGTCGAGGGTCTTGGCGAAGCGCAGGGGGACGGTGTCGACGATGCCCCCGTCCATGTAGTGGTGGCCCTGCCACTCCAGGGGTTCGAAGACCGCCGGCAAGGCGCAGGAGGAGTAGACCGCGTCGACCAGGGGAATCTCGTCGAACCCCGGCGTCCCCCAGAAGACGCTGCCACCGGTCTCCAGCCGCACGGCGTTGCAATAGAAGGGAATCTTCATCTCGCCGAAGCCGACATCGGGCAGCAGGCGCTCCAGCCGCTCGCGGAAGGTCTTGCCCTGGTACATGCTCGGGGCGCGGATGCCCTTGAGCAGGAACTTCAGGGTGTTGAGCCGAAAGTAATCCCCCTTCTGGATGTCGCGGATCGACGCCTCGATCTCTTCCATCTCGCGCCCGCCGGCGACCATGGCCCCGATCAGGGCCCCGATCGAGGTGCCCACGATGGCGTCGAAGCGCAGCCCCAGGGTCTGGAGGGCGCGCAGGATGCCGACGTGGGCCATGCCGCGCATGCCTCCTCCACCCAGGACGAGGACCGTGCGCGGACGGCGAGCGTTCTGGCCGGGGAGTCTCAGGGGGAGGGGCTCGTCGGGGGCTTCGGTCATCGTCGGAGGCTGGGATTGCGGTTCTGCATCGGGAGATAGGCGACAACCCTTGAGAACCGGAGCCCGGGTGCGCACCTTGACCCCCACCGACGGGGTCCGCGCCGTGAAGATATCCCAATCCTGGTCTCGACTGAGTCGTGAGGGGGGCCGCTCCTTGGAGCGCCTGACCGACCGCGCCCTCGTGCGCCAGGTACGCGAGGAGCTCTACCCCTTCTCCCCCTACCTGCGCGAGCGGCTCGACGCGCGGGGCTTCGAGCCCCGCCGATTCCGGGGCCAGGGCGACCTGCCGGCCCTGCCCCTCTCGACCCTCGAGGAGCTGCGCGCCACCGATCCGAATGAGCTGATCCTGCGCCCGACGCCGGGGGCGATGAAGGCCGCCTGGCCCTTCGGCCGCAAGCTGGCTCTGGTGCTGGCCGGCAGGCGCGGGGCCGGGCTGCTCTCCCAGGCCTACGCGCCCCTCTTGACCACCCGCGAAGAGGGGCTGGAGGTGACCTGGACCGCGAGCGACCTGGAGCTGATCGGTGAGCTGGGTGCGCGTGTCCTTTCCCTGTGCGGTCTCTGCCGGGGCGCGGACCTCGTCTCACACCTGGGCGAGGAGCCATCCTGCGCTCGACTGCTCCTGGAGCACGGGGCGGAACGCCTCGGAGCACGTATCACGGAGGATGCCGAGGCCCCCTACCACGCCGTGCTCGCGGAGGAGGCCGGCCACCACCTCGCCGAGGCGCGCACGCTGCTCGTCTTCGGCTCGCCCGCCGCGGAGCTGGCCGAGGAGGCGGCGCGCAGGGGTACGCGCATCGCGACCCTGCGGGTCTTCGGTGCGGTGCGCCAGGTAGCCGTCCAGGTCGAGGGGGACGCGGGCCTGCGTTTCTTCCCCGACTACGTCGCCGCGGAGACCCTCGACTCCCACACCCTGGAGACCCTCCCCCCCGGTGAGCCGGGGGAGCTGGTGCTGACCCCCCTGGTCGGCCACGGCACAGCCCTCTTGCGCTACCGCACAGGTCTGCGCATGCGGCTCGATCGAACCCCTAGGCCCCCCCTAGGTTCCCTGCCGCGCATCTGCCCCCTAAGCCTCTCATGATCGCTTCCCGCCCGGACCTCGACATCGTCATCGCCTGCGGCCTACGTACCCCCTTCGCCCGTGCCGGCGGCGCCTACAAGCGCGAGGACGCCGCCCACCTGGGTGCCCGCGTCGTGCGTGAGATCCTCGACCGCGCCGCCCTCGACCCGGGCGAGATCGACCAGCTCATCTGTGGCTGCGTCGGCCCCCCCTACGATCAGGCCAATGTCGGGAGGGTCTTGGCCCTGCGTGCCGGGCTACCCCAGTCGACCCCGGCCTACACCGTGGGCCGCAACTGCGCCAGCAGCATGGAAGCGGTCACCCAGGCGGTGACCCAGATCTGCGCCGGGCAGGGGGAGCTCTATCTCGCGGTGGGGGTCGAGGTGATGAGCGCCTACCCCCTGGTCTTTGGCCGCCGGGCGACGGAGCGCTTCGCCAAGCTCTCGCGGGCGAAGAGCCTCGGCCAGCGCCTGGCGCTCCTGGCAGGATTCCGACCGAGGGATTTCGCGCCCTGTGTCTCCCTGATCGAGGGGCTGACCGACCCCACCTGCGGGCTGATCATGGGTCGCACGGCCGAGCTCCTGGCGCGGGACTTCGACATCGGCCGCGAGGAGGCCGACGCCTTCGCCCTGGAGAGCCACCGTCGCGCGGCGGCGGCCATCGAGGCGGGACGCCTGGAGAGCGAGCTCCTGCCCCACCTACCCCTGGGGGCGCGGGAAGGCACGCGCTCGCTGGTCTGCGACGATGGGGTGCGCAGCGATCAGACCCTCGAGCGCTTGGCGCGGCTGGGCCCCTACTTCGAGAAGCCCGACGGGGTGGTCACGGTGGGCAACTCCTGCGGTATCACCGACGGCGCGGCGGCGCTGATCGTCACCACGGCGGAGCGTGCCGCTTCCCTGGGGCTCGAGATTCAGGCGCACATCCGCAGCTTCGCCTGGGCGGGGCTCGACCCCCGGCGCATGGGACTCGGGCCGGTCTACGCCAGTGCCGGGGCACTGGACGCCGCCGGTTGCCGCCTGGCGGACATGGCACGCATCGAGCTCAACGAGGCCTTCGCCACCCAGGTGCTCGCCTGCTCCCGAGCCTTTGCCAGCCGGCGCTTCGCCCGGGAGCACTTGGATCGGGATCAAGCCCTGGGCGAACTCGATCCCCAGCGCCTCAATCCCGACGGAGGAGCGATCGCCATCGGCCACCCGGTGGGTGCGACGGGTGCCCGTCTGTTGATCGCCGCCGCCCGCGGCCTGGCCCAATCGGATGGGGAGTTGGCCCTGGCGACCCTCTGCATCGGTGGCGGACAGGGAGGTGCGGTCGTACTCGAAAGGAGGGCTGCCTGATGGGCTGGACCGGATTGCCCCTGCCGGAGAACGCTCCGGCGATAGGAAGTTGTGTGCGTATCGAGCGTCCCGAGCCGGGCCTGGTCGAGTTGACTCTCGACCCCCCCCACCGGGAACGGACGGTGCTCGACGTGCCCCTGTGGCGCGACCTCGAGCTGGCCTTGGAGGAGATCAATCCCGATGCCGGCGACCGGGGACTGGTGATCCGCGGGCGCGAACCGTTGCACTTTGCCTATGGGGCGGACATCGACGCCATCGCGGCGGTGCGCGATGCGGCGGTGGTGCGCCGTCTGGTCGAAGCGGTGCATGCGGTCTTGGCGCGCCTGGAGAAGCTCGGCCGCCGTATGCACACGGTCGCGGCGATTGGAGGTCCCGTCCCCGGAGGCGCCTACGAGCTCTCTCTCGCCTGCCGCACGATCCTGGTCGCGGATCACCCCACGACCCGGGTCGGTCTGCCCGAGACAAAGCTCGGCATCGTGCCGGGTTGGGGTGGTTGCCACCGTCTGCCGCGGCGCATCGGAGTTCCCGCGGCCCTGGGTGCGATCCTTGCGGGGCGGCTCTTCGACGTGCGCCGGGCGCTGAAGCTCGGCATGGTCGACCGTAAGACTCCGCCCGAGTATCTGGAGCGCATCGCCCGCGATCTGGCGCTGGGTCGCAAGGCCCGTCCCAAGGGCAAGCGTGGTGTGTGGCGTTGGTTGATCGACAAGAACCCGGCCGCGATCGCCCTCATCGAGCGGCGCGCGCGGCGGGAGACCCTGCGCAAGACCGGGGGCCACTACCCGGCGCTGGAGGAGGCGTTGGAGCTCGTCGCGCACGGGCCGACGACCAGCCGCAGGGACGCCGCAGCCAAGGAGGCCGACGCCGTCGGGCGTTTGGCGACCGGTGAGGTCTGCAAGAACCTGGTGCGTCTCTTCCAGACCTCGGAGGCGGCCAAGAAGCTCGACCGGGATGGGGAGGGTGGCCGTGTCGCCCCTCCGTCGCGTGCTGCGGTGATCGGTGCAGGGGTGATGGGAGGCGCGATCGCCGGCCTCGCGGCCCAGAAGGGGATCGCCACCCGATTGGTGGACCTTTCGCCCGAGGCGGTGGATGCCGCTCTGGTGGAGCACCAGCGGGAGGTCGCCCGTCTGCGAAATCGCAGGCGCCTGCCCCGGCATGAGGCCAACGCGGCCCTCGATCGGCTCGACGGATCGACGCGCCTCGTCGGACTCGGTCGAACCCAGGTGGCGATCGAAGCGGTGGCTGAGACCTTGTCGGTCAAGCGTTCGGTCTTCGCCGAGTTGGCGAAGGCGATGCCCGCCGATGCCCTCCTGGCGACCAACACGAGTTCCCTTTCGGTGAGCGCGATCGGAGCCGAGGTCCCCAATCCGGAGCGTGTGGTGGGCATTCACTTTTTCAACCCCGTGCGGCGCATGCCGCTGGTCGAGGTGGTGCCGTCGAAAACGACCAGCGAGGAGACCTTGCGCCGCGCCTGCGCCCTGGCCCTCTCCTTGGGCAAGACGCCGGTCGTCGTGAGCGACGTGGCGGGTTTCTTGGTCAACCGGGTCCTGGGTCCCTATCTCGACGAGGCCCTGCGGCTGTTCAGTCTCGGCGTCTCGCCGGGGCGGTTGGAAAGGCTGCTGCTCGACTTCGGCATGCCGATGGGTCCCCTGCGACTCTTGGATGAGGTGGGCATCGACATCGCCGACCATGCGGCGCGCTCACTTTTCGAGGCCTATGGGGAGCGCATGCGCCCGGTTGCGGTGCTCGACAAGTTCCTGGAGGCGGGACGTCTGGGCCGCAAGAGGGGCCAGGGGTTTTACCACTGGCCGGAGCGGGGCAAGCCGGAGCTGGCCGGGGATTTGACGGCGCTCCAGACCTCGGCCGAGCTCGAGGATCTGGGTGACCGGGAGATCGTGGACCGCTGCATCTTGGCCATGGGAGTCGAGGCGGCCCGTTGTCTCGGTGAGGGGGTGGTCTCCGGCCCGGCCGAGCTCGATTTGGCCCTGGTCTACGGCACCGGCTTCGCGCCCTTCCGGGGTGGTGTCTTGCGTTACATCGAGAGCGAGGGCCCGGCCGAGGTGATCGAGCGCCTGGCCGCCCTGCGTGAGAT
>JALWOP010000417.1 GCA_027083445.1 Planctomycetota bacterium
CCACCGTGAGGTCGAGGTTGTCGATGTCGAGCTCCTCGCCCACCTCTTCGACCAACTCGCCGGCCTCTTGGTTCTCGGAGAGGGCCTGATCCAGGTTCTTTTCGTCGCCGTGCTGCATGGGGTGATGCGGGTGCGGGGGGGTTTGACGGGGCTGGGGTTTCTTGCGCGGGGTGAGCACCCCCACGCGGTGGAGTTCGGCGGCGAAACGACTCAGGCGCTCCCGCCGTCGCTGCGCGCCGGGTAGGGCCGCGTCGATGCGTTCGAGGAGGGCGTCCAGGTCCCCCGCCTCGCGCAGGGCTTCCAGGACTCGCAGCCCGTCGGGAGCGAGCTCGACGAAGTCGTGGTTCTCCGCGTCATAGGCCAGCACCCGGGGGGAGCGCGGCAGGGGGGTGAGCCGTGCCTGTGCCTGGGCCTCGGCGTCGGCGACGTAACGTCCGGTGAGGAAGTCGGGGCGCGCGGCCCGTGCCAAGGGGCTCCCGAGCAGCTTGACCGCGGCGGTGTAGCTGAAGGGCAGTTCGAGCGTGCGCAGATTCGGTCGCACGGCCAGATCGCCGCGAGGGCCACGTGCCCGGCGTAGTGCCGCCCGGCGACGGCACTCCCCAGCGAAGGCATCCGGCGTGGTACCGCGCGCCAAGTGCAGGAAATAGTGGGACTTCTGCATGAAGTACAGGATCGTGTCCCCCGCGAAGATCGGCAGGTGTTCGCGCAGGGCGCCCATCATCTCGTCGAAGGCTTGAGCCGCCTCCTCCTGGGTCATGCCCACCTCGGCTCGATAGTCGTGGTACAGGGCCAGGTCGGCCTGGTCGTCTTCGATGATCTCGAGGTTGAAGGCTGCGGGATCCCGGTAGACCTGGCTCTCTTCGTCGATGTGGAAGGTCTGCAGGCTGACTTCACGCACGATGCCCTCGTGATCGGAGATGAAAGCGGTACTCGCCCGCGCCTCCTCCAGGGTTTCGGATGGAAAGCCGACCATCGCGTACCAGGTGACGCTGATACCCGCCGCGGCGCAGTTGCGTGAGACCTCACTGATGGCCTTCAGGCTTTGGCCCTTCTTCATCGCTTTCAAGAGGCGCGGGGTGGCCGTCTCGAAACCGAAAAGCAGCTTGCGGCAGCCCGCCGCATAGAGCCGGCGCGCTCCCTCGACGGTGTAGGCGCGGGGTTCGACGCGGGCGTCGCTCCACCAGGTAACGCCGGCGTCACGCGCCAGGAGCGCATCCGGGAGATCGCGGATCATCCCCGGAGGCATGCAGTCGGTTACGAAGTTGAAGTGTGTCGTCCCGTAGCGCTCCTTGAGGCCGACCACCTGCTCCGCGATCGTCTCGGCTCTGCGGGTGCGGTAGCCCGGGCCGATCACGGTCGGCAGGGTGCAGAAGGTGCACTCCCCGTAGTAGCAACCGCGATTGATGTCGAAGGGCAGCACCAGCTCGGGAGAGAAGTACTTGTCGAACGGCAGGCCGTCGAAGTCGGGTGCGGGGGCCTTGTCGAGCTCGATCGGATGGGCGGGCGCATTCTCGACCAGGCGCGCGGGTCCGCCTCGGCGGTCGAACCACAAGAGGGAGCCGATCGAGGAGAGGTCGCTCTTGCCTTCCGAGAGGTGCTCGCAAAGGGCAGCGAGGGGCCCCTCGCCCTCGTGTAGGATGAGCGAGTCGAGGCACTCCTCGGCCAGGGGCGTCGCCATGAGCTTGCGCGCGATGTAGGCGAGAAAGCCTCCTCCGGCGGTGATGTGGCATTCCGGCAGGGCCTGCCGCACCATCCGGGCCAGGGTCAGGGCCGGAATCAACTGGGATCCGTAGACGATCGAGAGGCCCAGCACCCCCGGCCGGCGCGCGACCAGGCCCGGGAGGATCTCCGTGCGGTAGAACTCGATGAACGGGTTCTGCTCTTCATCCGTGAGGGCGGCCCGCACCTCGGCCGAGCGGTCGTTGGAGTAGGCCATGGTGAAGTTGTGCGGCGTCAACTCCGAGGGATAGTGGGCTGCCGAAACGAGCCGCAGGCCGTGGTAGAGGGCGCGGGTCGCCGGAACGTAGGCGTCCGTATCCCAGAAGCCTTCGCCACGCACGACACGCTTGGCAGCCTCGATTCCCTCGATGACCGCGTCCGCGCTGACGCGCGCCTCGGCTGCGCAGCGGAAGGCGCGCGCATCTTCGAAGCCCAGGCAGTCGGCGGCACCGGTCGGATCGAGGGGTAGGCGCGCATGGGCCCGCTCCGCGCAGCGTGCGAGATACTTCCGAGAGAGGAAATGGTCGTAGGCCTCGAGTGAGAGGTCGCGCTGCTCGACGTCGCTGAAGCCCCGTTCCCGCAGGTAGGCCACCAGGCAGGGGATCGCGAGGTGCGGCTGGGTGAAATGACCCTGGGGCGGGAAGACGAGGGTGATGGGGAGGAGGGTGTTCATGTGCTTTGGACCAGACCCTGGCGTGCCAGGCGCCGAACCGCATCCGCCAGGGCGGGGCGCGTCGTTTCGAGATCGGCCAGTGGCCGGCTGCCGTCGAGTCCCTCGATGAGGCGGGCCACGTCGGGGGTGATGCGCAGGGTCCGCACGCCGCTCAGGGGACCCGGCAGGGGTTGGATGGCGAAGGTATGCGTCGTGTCCGGCAGTGGGAGGGGGGCTCCGCTCTGGAGGGCGGGGGTCAAGAGGGAGAGGTCGCTGCGCGCGCGCAGGAGCTCGACCGCCGGCCTGACTCCGCGCGCTGGATCGAGGGGCTCTGGGCCGACGCCCCCCCGGGCTGCGGCACGTACCAGCGCACGCTCCCAGTTCAAGGTGTCGTCGACGAGGGCATTCTCGTGTCCGAGGGCGAAGGTATCGAAGCCGCGCCCCTGCTCTTGCCAGGCTCGAAAGAGGCTCAGGGCGTCTTCGCCACGCAGGCGCCGCAGGAGGGAAAAGCTGCGCGGGTAGCGCATCCAGACCTCGGGCAGTAGCCGGGCCATGCGATTCAGGTCGCGCAGGCGATCTTCCTCCCAGGGCAACAGATGCCAAGTCGAGAAGAGATCGGGGTGGGCGGCGATCAGCTCCCGTTCCGGGGCGCTCTCCCCCGCTCCGAAGGCCATGTCGGGGGGAATGCCTTCGATCGCGTGGGAGGTGTGGGCATAGGTGTCACCCAGCTCGCAGCCGGGTTGGGGGTTGGCCAGGTGCAGGGAGAGGTTCACCCCCGCGTGCAGGGCCGCGTCGGCGCAGAAGTCGAGGGAGAGAGCCAGAGCCTCCTCGTCCTCGCCCGGCAACCCCAGAATCAGCGAAAGGATGGGGGTGATACCCGACGCCACGCACGCTTCGACCCGCGCGATGAGATCGATCTCGGCGCGCATGCCCTTCTGGTTGCGGCGCCGCACCCCGGGGTCGGCGGATTCGATCCCCAAGAGGACGCGGTAACAACCCGCCGCGTGCATGGCGGCATACAGCTTTGTGTCCAAGTGGTCGATGCGTGCGCGACACTCCCAGGGCACGGGAGCCCCGGCCTCTTGCATGTACTTGCAGAACTCGAGCGCCTCCTCGCGGTCGGCTCCGAAAAGGTCGTGACAGAGGTAGGCACTCTTCGCGCCCGGAATCTCCCGGATGGCGAGCACCTCATCGGCGAGTTGCCTTGCCGGTAGGGGTCGTGAGCGCCGTCCCCAGTAGCGTCCGATGCTGCAGAAGCTGCAGTCGTAGACACACCCGCGACCGGAGTCGATCGGCGTCAGCCCCTCGGCCTCCCCGGTGACCGCCTTGTAGGCCGAGAGGGGAGGCAGGAGATCCCAGGCGTAGGGCGCCAGCTCGGCCGGATCGAGGGGGGGACGGTCGGGTTCGCGCACGACCGCTCCATCCGCGCGGCGGGTCACTCCCGCCACCCCGGCGGTATCGCGCCCGTCGGCCCAGCGTGCAAGGACGGCGAGGAGGGTCGCTTCACCTTCACCGCGCACGATCAGCTCCAGCTCCTCGAAGCGTTCGAGCAGGGCGCGGTCGACCCCCCCCACCCCGGGTCCGCCGAGGATGATGCGCACTTCCCCCAGGAGCCGGCGCAGCTCGCGGGCGATCGCCAGGGCGGCCGGCAGGGTGGCGCCCATGGTCGAGAGGCCCACCACCGCCGGTTTGGAGGCGGCCAGGCGCTCGGCGCAGGCCCCGAAGAGCTCCTCCCCGCCGGGGAGGTCCCCCGCGGCGAGACGATAGGAGAGGTCCTCGAGAGCGACGGGGAGCGAGGCACGCCGCAGGGCACCGCCGAGGCGCAGGAGCCCCGGGGGGGGCATCGAGTAGCCGAAGGTGTCGGCGTGGGGGGAGGAGGCTAGAAGCACGCGCACGGGGGCTGGATCCCACCGCAATCGGGGCGGCGAATCCAGTCCGGCCTACGGCGGGTGGGGGGAAGAGTTGGAGGCGCGTGCCGAGCGGCGGGTCGCTACAGTGGGGGGCCGCCCCATGGGCCACACCCCCTACAGGAAGCCGCCATGCGCGCAACGCACCTCGCTCTCGTTCTCGCCACCCCTCTCCTCTCCCTCTCGATCGCGGGCTGCTCCGGCTCGAGTGGTGGAGGGGGAGGGGGCGCCGCCACCTTCGTGGTCAAGAGCACGGTCGACGGGGTGGCGGCGAGCACGCCTCTGATCGCGGATGGCGCCCTGCTCGCCTATCTGACCTCCGAGGCGAGCACTGCCGGCAACGACATGAACGGGGACGGAGACACGATCGACTCGATCGCCGTGCGCGTGAACACCGCTTCGGGGACGCGGCGGCAGCTCCAGGTGGCTACGCGGGAGATCGCCTTCCTCAACCGCACCCTCTTCCTGGTCGTCGATGAATCGGCCGATGGCAAGAACTGGAACGGGGACGGTGATACGAACGACACGGTGCTGCTCTACGTCGAGAGCGCAGCCAACTCGCCGACCTTTTTCGCCGAACTCGATGGAAATCAGAGTGGGGTGATGGCGGTGGTTGGATCGAGGCTCCTTTTCGCCAGCGCTACGGCACCGGCGGCGCAGTTCGAGACCAACCTGATGTCGACGGCGGTCTCGACCGCCGGCGGTGCACCGGATGCCCCGGTCGCGGTCAGCAGCCAGGTCACCGATCCGGCGAGTGACGGAATCAGCTTTTCGATCTGGAAGGTGCAGTCCGACCTGGCCTTCCTGACGGCGGACGAGACGGTCGAAGGGGATCTCAACGGGGATGGGGACTCGCTCGACGCGACGGTTCTGGCTCTGATCGATGGAGCCTTGGGAGCCCAGGTCACTTCGACGGGCATGGCCATCGATCCCACCACCTCGACCGACGTGCTCGAGGTCGGTGGGGACTGGACGGTGGCCTTCCTGGTCGACGAAGCGGGACAGGGGGTCAACCTGAACGATCCCACCCTCTTCGCACCCAACTGGCAACCGCCCAACTGCGCCGGTGTCCCCGATGCCGATCTAAGCGACCAGGTCCTGCACTGGTGCCTCTACAGCGAGTTCGTCTCTTCGGGTGGCCACGTCGTCAACACCGGCCTGGTCGGCGGCGGGGATCCCTCCGAGTTCGTCTACGCCATGTCGTCGGGCAGCTCCATCTTCGTGGGCTGCGTCTCCCACGAGTCGGACGAGGGGGTCGGCGCCGGCTGTGACCTCAATGGAGACGGGGATTGGAACGACCGCATCTTCCGCTGGGTCGACGCCACGGATCCCTTGGCGAGTCCCCTGCCGGTGACCGATGAGACCAAGCTCCTCGCGATCGCCGATGTGGTGCCCGGATTCAACGGTGACTCGACCGGCGGGGTCATTCCCCTCGATCCCCTCTGGGTGGTCCTGGTCGACGAGGCGGCGGACGGACGTGACCACGACGGGGATCCGGGAACGGATCAGCGGCTGATCGGGGTCCACGCTCCGGTCAACGTGGGCCAGGGCTGGACCTTCGACCACGGCTCCACCGCGCCCAAACCGGTCAGCGTCAGTTGGATGGCACGCAATCCTCGTACGCGTGAGTCCTTCGTCGCTGCCTTGACTGAGGCTTCCCTCGGTTCGGACAACAACGGTGACAATGACCAGTCGGATTCGGTGGCCACCTTCCCCGAGCGCTTGAGCGGTTCGACTCTCGTCTTTCCGGGAGTGGGTATCGCCACCGATGCGGATGACGCCGGCATCGTCTCGGGGGGCGGATTCGGCTTCTTCCGCCTCTCCGAAGCCGCCGATGGCAACACCGACTACAACAACGACGGGGACACGAACGACTTCATGCTGGTGCGAGTCGACATGAGCGGAGCGGGGAACTTCCTGATGGGCAGCCTGAACGCCCTCTCCGGTCCCGCGGTCGTCCTACCCCAGAGCGGCACCCCTCAGTTCGGAGCTTTTCTCTACCAGGAGAACCAGGTCGGTCCATCGGGCGACGACCTGAACCACGACGGCGATGCGAGCGATTTCGTCGTCTGCTACTTCCGCTTCCCCTGAGAGCTACCCGGGCGCGAGCGAGTTCCCCGGCGGGCCGGCTCAGGCGAGTCGGTCCAGATGGGTGTGCTCTGCCGGTGGTTGGCGGGAGGGGATTCCATGCCCTGGAGGAAGCGTTGGGCGAGCTCCGCGGCCAGCGCATCCCGCTCCCGGCCCGCTCGGTAGCGGTGGACGACTTCGCGGCGCAGGCGGGCGGCCTCGCGCTGTGCCGCCTTGCCGGTCGTGTCGATGTGAGCGAGACGGGCACGACCCTTTTCGCTCATCGCCTCGCGTACCCGGGCGACGGCGGCTTTCTGGAAGCGGGCCAGGAACCCCTTTTCGAGTTTGACCTTGTGGATGGGGTGCAAACGCTCCATGCCCCTGCGCCAGGCGCCCCGCTCCGAGACCAAGAGGACATGGTCGAAGATCAACTTGTTGGTGCCCATCGAGAGCGCCTTGCGCGGCACGGCGGCGTTGATCAGCTCATCGAGCTCGGCCAGCCGCGGTTGCTCCTTCAGGCGCGGGATCAGTTCCCAGCGCTGTTCGGCAATGTGGCGATCGGCCATCATCTCCCAGTAGAGGTGTCCGAGTCCCCGCCCCCGGGCGTAGCGCACCAGGTGGTAGGGGACGAAGTGGTTGTGGGCGATCGTGTCGGCGGCCAGGTGGGCCAGGTAGCCCAGGATGAAGGCCTCCTCGGCGGGGCTGTCGGCCTGGGCCCGCATCTCATCGATGATCGTCCAGCGGTGGCAGTGGTTTCTGTGGCCGCCGTAGGCCTTGAGGTTGATGATGTCTGCGGCCAGGTTGCCGTAGAAGAAGGCGTCGCGCTCCTCCCCGATCAGGGTGGCGGCCCCCTTGGGCAAGCATTCCCGGCGGCGGCGGTGGACCCGTGTGGCAAACTCCAGGTGGTGGCCGGGACCCCAGCCGAGAAGGGTCAGAGCCAGGAGGAGCAGGGGGAGGAGGAGCAGGAATGGATCCATCGCGACCTTGAATAGCACGCCTCTCTCTTACGCTACAGATGATCCCATGGATTCGCCCCCCTCCCTTGGCGCACGCCTGCAGGCCGAAGGCCACCGGCTGCGGTTGGCCATCGAGCATCTGGCCGGCCGGGCCCTGCGCCGCCGGGTCGAGCCCGAGGATCTCGTCCAGGAGGTCTACCTTCGCGCCCTCCAAAGCGACCCGGCCAGGGTTCCCGTCGAACCGGCCTCCCTGCGGCGCTGGCTGGTCGTCCTGGCGCGGCACGTGGTCATCGACGCGGTCCGGGCCGCCCGGGCCGCGCGCCGGGATGGGCGGGAAGAGCCGCTCCAGCGGGAGAGCTGGAGTCGCGTTCCCCGTGGGGCGGAGGCGCTGCCGGCCGCAGGCCCGGGGCCCGCGACCCGTGTCGCCGCGGCCGAAGGGGAGCGCAAGCTACTCGAGGCCTATCGCAGCCTCAGTCCCGATCACCGCCGCGTCCTGGGCCTGCGTCAGTTCGAGGGCCTCTCCGCCGCCGAGACCGCCGGGCGCATGGCTCGCAGCGAGGCTGCCGTTCACTCCCTCTACCGCCGGGCTCTCGAGGCCTGGGCCCGAGCCGCCGAATCCCAGGGGCCCGATCGCGGCGGGCGGGAGTAGGTTCCCTGGGCCATCCACCCATCTCCGCTAGGGAAGGGGACTTACGCACCTTCTGCGAAGGGTTTCCTCCAGAGCGGCACACGGACCTGAATGGGGATCTCGCCCGGGGGGTATGGGGTGTCCAATGGCCACCGACCCCCGCGATTGGGCCGCATGCAGGGGTCGCACTCGAGATTCACCGACGACCAAGGAGCGAGGAGGCGCAGCACGACCATGCAGGGACCTGATTCATCGAGGCGAACAGAACACCGGCCTCTGCACCCAGCACCGCCGGGACCCGAGGCCAGGGCATCCGCGACCCGCTCGCAGTGGATCATCGCAGCCGCGCTCTTCGTCTGGGCCCTGGCCGGCATCGCCATCTATGTCGGGTACTTCGTCGAAGCTCCCGAGCAGTACGCGCAGGGAGTCGAGGACGCAACTCACCGCAGCGCCTATGCGGAGTACGTCAAAAACATCCCATGGTGGGCCATCGGGGCTGGAATCGTGGCAGCCGTTGCGCGCTTCCTTGGCGCCCTGGCTCTCTTCCGGCGCAGGGCCTGTGCCGTGCCGCTCTACAGGATCTCCCTGGCCTTCTTCCTGGTCGCCCTCTTCCGAGCCTTTGTGTTGGCTCATGTGTGGGAGGTGATGAGCGCGGGACACATGGCCATCGAAGCCCTCTTCCTCCTGCTCAGCGGTTTCGCCGTCGAGTATTCCGCCCGGCAGAGGTCTGCCGGGATCTTGACTTGATCGGTGGGGTTTTCGCCGGAGGAATCCATGCCTGCCCCCGGAAGCGGACTCATTGGAATCGAAATCACGGGGGGCAAGGCCTCCCGTGATTTCGGGTGAATCGATCCAGGCAGACCGCCAAGGGCGGATGGCCGGACTACTTTTCGATGTCGAGCTGCTGAATGATGGTCAGCGCTTCACTCATGTAGCTGTCGACACAGGTGATCAGCAGGGCATTGAGCCGCGGAACGGGGAGAACGCTGAACCGCAAGGGGGGGCGTAGGTCCTGGGGCGGCTGCGGAGCGTTCGCCCTGCGCGCTACGTTCGCCACGTAGAGAGACTCCTCCACGAGGGGAGCGATCTCCCTGGCGTCGGCGTGATTCAGCGAGACCACCTTGTGGACATATCCTTGGGATGTCGGCTCTCCTTGGGAGGAGAGAGCGTCGATTCTGCGCAGGTATTCGACCCAGTCGGCCAGGCTTGGGCCGAAACCCACCAGGAGCATCACATTGGAGTTGCCCACGGGCAGCATCTGCTGTGTGTTCGTGTCGACGATCATCGAGCGCATCGTGTTGGACACTTGACGCACATCCAGATGGGGGAGTTGGACCACCGTGGAGAACAGCAGCGCCGGATGCCGGCGCATCAGCTCCACGTCATCGGCATCAACGACGCGGGAAATGGCGCGGATCGTGTGTCGGGCACCCGTCTGCAGCGACCGTATGCCAACCAACCTGGGAGCCTCTTTCCGATGAATCGACATCACCAGGTTGTTGGAGGAGAGCAACTCCTCGACGAAACCCTGAACCTTCGCGGCCGGGATGGTCAACGGACGATCCAGCGTGATCGGTTGCCTGAGGTAGGCCGCCGTTTCGTTGTCGACGATGAGCCGTTGCCCGGTCAAGTCACCGTACTTGGAGACGACATCCCCCAGCGTGGGCCGGTCGGTGTCGCTGGTCCAAGTGATCTCCATATCGGTCCTTGCCGGCGGGAAGAGCGAATCCTCCGCCACCGGCCGGCTGGAGGGCGTTACGGGGGCGGCGGCTTCGGCTCGGAGGCACGGAGCAGGGGCAAGCGTGCTGGTGCCGGATGCGGGTTGCAAAGTAAGGATGGGCAGGAGCAGGGATAGGGCGGTGGCCCACATGGCAAAGACTCCGGGCAAGGGAAAGGTTGATGCGAACGGGTTCGGCCCCTGTGACGCACACGGATCCCTGCTCTTCCCATGGGTCGAAGAAACCCATCCAGGGCAAATCGCGCGTGGCGACGGCTACGACCGGAATCCACGGGCCTTCGGCCGGATTCTCGGCCGAACTCCTGCCTCTGGGGCACGAGGGGGGGGCGGGAAGAAAAAGGTCTTTGGTCCGGCGAATCGTCGGCGATCCTACGCTTGATCGGGTAGAGCCATGAATGACATCTCCTCGAAGCCCCTGGAAGACCTGTTGGACCGAATCGTCGCCGAGTACTCGGAGCGAGTGGCCGCCGGCCGGGGCGAGCAGGAGGGGGACCTTTTGGCCCAGGTCCCCACCGAGCAGCGCGGAACCCTGGAGCGCTGCTTCAAGATGATTCGTGGGGGGACGGCCGGGGCTCTGCCCTTGACCCGTGCCCTCGCCCCGGGGGATCGCCTCGACGGCTACCGGTTGGTGCGCGAGATCGGCCGAGGGGGAATGTCGATCGTCTTCGAGGCGGTTCAGGAAGAGCTGGAGCGGCCGGTGGCGCTCAAGGTGCTGCGTCCCGGTCTGGCCCTCGAGGGCCGCAACGTCGATCGCTTCCAGCGTGAAGCTCTGGCGATCGCGCGTCTGCAGCACCCCCACATCGTCGCCATCCACGGGGTCGGCCAGGCTCAGGGCTACCACTATCTCGTGATGGAGCTGGTGCGCGGAACGACCCTGGAGCAGGTCTATCGCGGTCTGCCCGCCGCGCGTTCCGACTGGACGGCCGAGGAGCTGGCCCGTGCGGCGGGCATCCCCGAACTCGCCCGAGGGGTGCAGAGCTATGAGCAGGCGCTCTTCCGTCTCCTCGCCCCGGTCGTGCGGGCCGTCGGCCTGGCCCACGACCTGGGCCTGATCCACCGGGACATCAAGCCCTCCAACATCTTGATCCACTCCGACGGACGGGCGGTGGTGGCCGACTTCGGTCTGGCCAAGGCGGAGGGGGATCCGGCTCTCTCCCTGACTGGCGAACCGATCGGCACCCCCTACTACATGTCCCCCGAGCAGGCGGCGATCATCGAGCAGCCGGTGGGGGAGCGTAGCGACGTTTACTCCCTGGGCGTAACCCTCTACGAGGGGCTCACGGGACGGCGTCCCTTCGAGGGGCGCACCTTCTTCGAGGTGCTCGATGCGATCCGTCGCCGTCCGGCGCTGCCCCCGCGCCGCGTGCGCCGGGGGGTGAGCGGCGGAGCGGATGCGATCGTGCGCAAGGCGATGGCACGCGTCCCGGACGAGCGCTACACCACCGCGCTCGAACTCTCGTCGGACATGGAAGCCCTGGCGGCGGGGCGCATGACCGTGGCCGAGGCGCAGTCGGCTGGTCTCACCCAACGCTTGGCCGGTCTCTTCAACGGCCTGGCCCACACCCTGCGTCTCTCTTCGCTGGGCGGTGAGATCGTTTCAGAGCGGCGGCTGTTGGGCCTGCCCTTGATCCACATCCACGTCGGTCCGCGGGTTCCGGGTCAGCCCCTGCGCAGGGCTCGCGGTTGGCTGGCGATCGGCGAAATCGCCACGGGTGTCGTCGCCATCGGACCGTTCGCCGCCGGGGTCGTTTCCCTGGGCGCCTTCGCCTTGGGCGGCCTCGCCCTGGCGGGCGTGGCCCTGGGAGGGGTGACCTTCGGCGGCGTTTCCGTCGGCATCCTGGCGACGGGGGGCATGGCGGCTGGAATCGGGGTCTTTGGGGGCATGGGCGCGGGGAGCTTTGGTCGCGCCGGTTTGGGGCTGGGTCCCCACGTCCTGAGTGACGGCCGGCTCGATGGAGCCGCCCGCCACTTCCTCGGCCGCTGGATGCCCTGGTCCCTGTGGCCTTGAGCTTCCAAGGCGTT
>JALWOP010000418.1 GCA_027083445.1 Planctomycetota bacterium
GCCCGCCCAGGTGCTCACCCCGAGCGAGATTCGCTCCATTCTCGAACACGCCGGCTCCGGCTGTCCCATGGGCCCCTGCAAGGGGTGCCCGCACCAGGACGTCCGCTCCGGTTCCTGCAACGTCTAGTCCCCCAACAGAGAACACGACATGACCCAAGAGACCGACATCGCCCTCGGGATGATCGAGACCCGCGGCCTGGTGGGTGCGGTGGAAGCCGCCGATGCCATGGTCAAGGCGGCCAAGGTCACCCTGCTCGGCAAGGAGAAGTCCGGCTCGGGCCTCGTCACCGTGATGGTGCGCGGCGAGGTCGGCGCGGTGAAGGCCGCGACCGACGCGGGCCAGGCGGCGGCCAAGCGCGTCGGCGAGCTCGTCAGCGTGCACGTCATCCCCCGTCCGGCGGTGGATGTCGAGGCCTACCTGCCCTCGGACGATCCCAAGAAGTAGGCCGGCGCACCCGCCCTGACCATGCCCGGCCAGCCCCAGATCGAACTGCGCGGCGCGGTCTACATCGACCAGATGCAGCCCCAGTTCGCGGCGACCTCCGCCGCCAACTCCGACGGCTACTTTCCCGTCAGCGGAGAGGCCGCCTTCTGGCTGGAGGTGCGCCCGGGCATCGTGATCAACCGGCTGATGGACGTGGCCCTCAAGCAGTGCGACGTCACCCCCGGCGCGCTGATCACCGAACGCCTCTACGGGACGCTCGAAGTGCACGGGCCCGATCAGGGACAGGTGCGCCAGGCGATGGCCCTCATCCTGAAGGAGATCGGTGCCGAAGCCTCCGAGCAACTCGCACCCCAGGTGCTGACCGACGAGGTGATCCGCAAGGTCGACGACCACCAGGCGATGTTGATCAACCGCACCCGGGCCGGGATGCTCCTGCTCGGGGATGACACCCTCTACACCCTCGAGGTGACCCCGGCGGTGCACGTCACCCTGGCGGCCAACGAGGCCGAGAAGGCGAGCCCCGTGCGTCTGGTCGGCCTGGGAGCCGACGGTGCCGTGGGGCGTCTGCGGCTGGCGGGGAGTGACGCGGAGATCGATGCGGCCGCCCAGGCCGTACGCCGCGCCCTGGGCGCTTGTCCCGGACGGGGGCCCTGCGGAGTATCCGCTGCCGGGGGGGAACGCTGATGTTCCTGGGACGCGTCGTCGGCCAGGTTTGGGCCAGCAAGAAGAGCGCGGATCTCGAGGGCAAGCGCCTCTTGCTCGTACGCCCCCTCGACGAGCGCCGGGATCCCGCTGCCCCCAAGGTCGGTCCCGTGGTCAGCGTCGATCCCTTGGGAGCGGACCTGGGCGAGCGCGTCATCGTCGCCTTCGGCAAGGCGGCTCGTGTCGCCTGCGGCGGGGATGGGGACTACGCCTTCGAAGCCGCGATCGTGGGGATCGTCGACGACCTGGAAGCTCCCGGTGCACCCGGGGGGTGGATGGAGGCGCAATAGCGATGCATGTAGCCACCGTCATCGGGACTCTCTGGTCCACCAAGAAAGACGAAAGCTTGACCGGCCTGCGTTTCCTCGTCGTGCAGCCGATCACCGCCGACGGCGCTCCCAGCGCCGAGACGATGGTCGCGGCGGACAACTTCGGCGCAGGGATCGGTGAGCGCGTGCTCGTCGTCCATGGGCGCGCCGCGCGTAACCTGATTGGCCGCGGGCACGATGTGGGCATGCAGACCGCCGTGGCCGGCATCATCGACCGGGTGGAGTTCGAGGACGGGCACATGCTCGGAACCACCGCGGAATGGGATAGCGAACCATCATGAACCGCAACGATCACAACCCCTCCCTGCGAGACGATCTGGCCCTGGGGACCGCGATCGGACTACTCGAGCTCTGCTCGGTGGCCCGGGGAGTCGAGGTCGCCGATGCCATCCTTTGGGAGTCGGACATCGAGCTGCTCTTCGCCACGCACGTTCAGCCCGGCAAGTACGTCATGCTCTTCACCGGCAGCGTCCAGGACCTCTCCTCCGCCGTGCGCCGCGGCGCCGAGACAGCCGGCGAGGACCTCGTCGATCGGTTGCTGATTCCCCAGGTCCATCCCCAGGTCGAGGCGGCCCTGCGCCGACGCGACGGACACATCGAGGGCACGATCGACGCGGTGGGAGTGGTCGAGACGACCACCGTCGCCGCCGCCATCGAAGCCGCCGACCGCGCCCTCAAGCAGGCGACCGTCGACCTGCTCGAACTACGCATCGCCAACGGCTTGGGGGGCAAGAGCTACCTGTCGGTCACCGGTGAGGTCAGTGACGTTCGTTCCTCGGTCGCCGCGGCGGCGGGGCTGGCCGAGCGTGGGGGGCACCTCGCGCGCCAGGTCGTCATCCCCAGGCCGCACCCCGACCTGGTGCGTTTCCTATAGGACGAGCCCAGCATGCCCGGCAAGGAACTGGTCACCGAGGCCTGCGTGCGCGCCATGGCGCCCGGATCCGAGCTGTTGCTCGGGCCGGGTCGCATCGCGACTCCGGCAGCCCTGGACGCCGCCTTCGAGCGCGGGATCCGCGTGCGCCGGGAGGGCGAAGCCGCAGCGGCCGGCGGCTCGTCGCGCAGCGCCTGCGGTTGCGATCAGACCTGTCTCTGGTCGCGGCTCAAGGCCAGCGAGGGGACCTACATCGTCACCGTGCGCGACGGCCGCGCCACCGTGCTGCGGGTGGACGGCAAGAGCGTCACCCCCTTTGGAGAGGAATAGCCCATGCCGCGTCGATTCATCACCGCCGAGGACATTCAGCAGGCCAGCGGAGAGCTCGTCATCGAGGAGGGCACCCTGGTCACGCCCCAAGCCCTCGAGGCCGCGGCGGCGGCGGGAATCGTGCTGCGGCGAGCCGACGGCGGCTCCTACGAAGAACCGCTGCCCGACCGGGGACCCGATGCCGCCCGGGCCGTGCGTCACCTGCCGCACCTGCCCGAACCCGCGGGGGATGGGGGCGCCGCGACGGGGGTCATCGTCACGGTGGTGGGGCGCAACCGACCCGGGGTCCTGGCCGAGATCACCGGAGCCCTGGCCGGGGCCGGTGCCGACGTACGCGACATCTCCCAGCGGACGATCGAAGGCTTCTTCCACCTGGTCTTGACCGTGGCGCTCTCGAGTCCGGGGGCCTTCGAGGCCTTCAAGCAGTCGATGGAGTGTCTCGGCGGGAGTGACGACTACGTGGTGCGCGTCATGCACGAGCGCGTCTTCCGCTTCATGCACCGCATCTAGGGAGCGGCGATGTCCTTTACCGACCAGGAGATCCTCGAGACCGTGCGCATGATCGAGCTGGAGACGCTCGACATTCGCACGACGACCCTCGGCATCAGTCTCTTCGACTGTGCGGATCCCGACCTCGAGTCGAGTGCGGAGAAGGTCTACACCAAGGTGGTGCACCACGCCCGCGACTTGGTGTCCGTAGCGGACTCGATCGCGGCGGACTACGGCGTTCCGATCGTCAACAAGCGCATCGCGGTGACGCCGATCGCCATGATCGCGGCCGCCTGCGGCTCGGGGGATCTGGTCCCCTTTGCGCGCGCCATGGACGCGGCAGCCAAGGAGGTCGGGGTCGACTTCATCGGTGGCTTCAGCGCCTACGTCCAAAAGGGTTTCACCTGGGCGGACGAGGGGCTCTTCGAGTCGATCGCGCCCGCCCTGGCCGAGACCGATCACGTCTGCGCCTCGGTCGGGCTGGCCACCAGCCGTTCGGGAATCAACATGGACGCGGTCGCCCGCTTCAGCGAGGTGATCCTCGACACCGCCGGCCGCACGGCGGCGGAGGGGGGGCTCGGCTGTGCCAAGCTGGTCTGCTTCTCCAACGCGGTCGAGGACAACCCCTTCGTCGCTGGCGCCCACATCGGTCCAGGCGAGGGCGAGACCGTGCTCAGCGTCGGCGTCTCGGGGCCCGGGGTGGTGCGCAGCGCCCTCGCCCGGCTGGGCCCCGAGGCGGACCTGCTCGCCGTGGCCGAGACGATCAAGCGCACCGCCTTCAAGGTGACGCGCATGGGTGAGTTGGTCGGTCGTGAGGCGGCGCGGCGACTGGGGACCACCTTCGGCATCGTCGACGTCTCCCTCGCGCCGACTCCGGCGGTGGGGGACTCGGTGGCGGAGATCCTCGAGCTGATCGGTCTCGATCGCACCGGCGCCCCCGGCACCACCCTGGCCGTCGCCATGTTGACCGACGCGGTCAAGAAGGGTGGCGCCATGGCCTCCTCGTCGGTGGGCGGGCTCTCGGGGGCCTTCATCCCCGTCTCCGAGGATCAGGGCATGATCGACGCGGTCCAAGCGGGCGCTCTCAGTCTGGCCAAGCTCGAGGCGATGACCGCGGTCTGCTCGGTCGGCCTCGACATGATCGCGGTACCGGGAGACACCCCCGCCGCCACCCTGACCGGCATCATCGCCGATGAGCTGGCGATCGGCATGATCAACCACAAGACCACCGCCGTGCGGGTCATCCCCGTTCCCGGCAAGGGCCCGGGCGAGACGGTCGAGTGGGGAGGGCTGCTCGGCACGGCGATCGTGCAGGACCCGGGCCGGTTCAGTTGTGAAGTGCTGCATCGGCGGGGAGGCCGCGTTCCCGCTCCGATCCACTCCCTGCGCAACTGACTCATCCCGGTCCCCGGCTGAGACCCCCCCCACCCGTTTCGCAAAGCGTCTCTCCCTCGCGAGGCCCCCACGGCATCGCTCGAGCGCTGCTCCCTCGGCGCTCGTACCCAGGAATGACAGGGGTGGGGCTGGCCCGGGCGAGGCCTGCGACCGAGACTGGGCGGCTTCATGTCCTCGAGCTGGCGTCGAACCTACTGGGTGGTCTGGATCGCGAACCTGATCACCTCGATCGGGATGATGAGCTTCCTGCCCTTCTTCCCGAGCCTGCTCGAGGAACTCGGGATCCGCGGCGGGCCCGCCCAGTACGCCTGGTCCGGGGCGATCTTCGGGGCTGCGCCCCTCTCGGCCACCGTGATGAGCCCCATCTGGGGGGCACTGGGGGACCGACTCGGACGCAAGCTGATGGTCGTACGGTCCATGTTGGCCATCAGCCTCTTCGTCGGAGGCATGCACTGGGCGAGCACCCCCTTGCAACTGCTCCTCCTGCGGCTGGGCCAGGGGCTCTTCTCCGGTTTCATTCCCCCCAGCATCACCCTAGTCAGCGTCGGCGCACCCCCCGAGCGCCAGGGAAGGGTCGCGGGTGATCTGACCACCGCCCTGGCTCTGGGAGGGCTCGTCGGCCCGGCGTTGGGGGGGGCGATCGCCGTCTGGTTCGGTTCGCGCCGGGATGTCTTCCTCTTCGTCGGAGCGGCGGCGCTCTTGGGTGCGGCGCTGGTGGGGCTTCTGGCGGTCGAGGATGCCAGTCTGCGTCAACGACGGGGGAGCGAGAGCGGAGTCGGCGCCGCCCTGCGCGGCACCGGGGCCGACGTGGGCCGGGTCCTGGCCAATCCCACCCTGCGCTCGATGGCCCTGGTGGTCTTTGCCCTGCAACTCGGACTCGGCTCGATCAACCCGCTCCTCGAACTGCACGTGCGCAACCTCCTGCCGGCGGATCTGTCCGGCTGGGCCTGGGTCGGGCGTCTGTTCCACTTCGACGCTGCCGAGCCGGTCGCTACGCGTACCTTCGCCACCGGGATGCTCTTTACGGTGATGGGGGTCGGGAACCTCCTCGCCCTGCCCTTTTGGGGGCGCTTCGGCGATGCCTTCGGGCACCGCCGCTCCCTGGTGCTGTGCGCCCTGGGCAGCATGTGCGGGCTCGTCGTTCAGGCTGCGGCGGGGGGCTATGCGCTTCTCCTGGCCGGTCGCATCCTGATGGGCGTCTCCATGGCCGGCACCGGGCCCCTCGCCTTCGGGCTTGCCGCCGCCGAGACGGGGGCGCAGCGGCGGGGCGGAGCCTTCGGGGTGGTTTTCAGCGCGCGCACCCTGGCGGTGGCGGTTGGCGCCGGTGCCGGAGGGCTGGCCTCTCCCTGGATCGGTGTACGCGGCGTGATGCTGGCCGGAGCGGTCATCGTCGCCCTGGCGGTGGCCGGCTTCGTACGCGGTCGGCGAGCCTCAGCTACGGGCGGGGGAGGGGCCTCCGTCGAGGGGGCCTGAAGCGCTGCCCATCCGTTGCTCTTGTTCCTTGACGATGCGCCGGGCGTTGTCCAGGTCTTGACGGGCGCGCGGGCCCAGGTCCTCCCCGCGCCAGTTGGCCGCGGCCCGGGCGGCGGAGCGTGCCGCCGCATCGGGAGTGGCCCCCTCGGCGAGGGCACGCCGCACCTCCGCGCGCAAGAGGCGCATGCACTCCCGATCGCGCTGGATCGCGCGCTGCACGGCCTCGCGTCCCACGTGCAGCTCCCGGTGGGCGGGCAGGATGCGTTGGATGTCCCAGGCCTCGCGCCACTGGTCGAGGCGTGCGAGGGCCTCTTCGAAGAGGGTGGCTTCGTGGCGGCAATAGGGCAGACCCGGGGAGACCAGGTAGTCGGCGCTGCAGAGGGTGGAGAGGGAGGGAATCCAGACCACGCTCGTGCAGTTGCTGTGGCCGGGCAAGAAATGGAGCTCGATGTCGAGCTTCCCGAGGGTCAACTCGAGGCGCTGGTCGAAGACGCGCGTCGCCTTGGGGTAGGCGAAATCCGGATCGCTCACGCCGAGTCGCTCGTCGATGCGCGCCTTGGCCGCCAGGATGCGCGCGCGGGCGCGGGAGTCCTTCTCGGCCGCGGGGCGGGGCAGAATCACTTCCGCTCCGGGGAACTGCTGCCAACCCCGGATGTGGTCGTGGTGGGAGTGGGTCACGATCACCGTCGTGATGCGCCTTCTCTCGCGGGCCCCTCCCGCCAGGGATACCCGCTCGCGCAGCAGGGCGATTTCATCCGGATCGATGCCCGGGTCGATCACCAAGGCTTCGTCGTCCGACCAGAGGCCGATGGCGTTGAACTGCCACAGGCGCGAGCGCACCACCACCACGGGATCGCCCGCATCCCCTTCGTAGAGCACGGTCACGCCGGAAAACTCCAGGGGGCCTCGGCCTCCTGATCCTCCTCGTCCTCGGAGAAGACCCAGACCTCGCGCACCGCGTCGACCACCGCAGCCTTGATGCGCAGCGGGTCCATGGGGCAGGGCAAGAGGTAGGCGCCCGCATGCTCGGCGAAACTCTCCAGGCCCGCCCGCCCGAACCAGAGTTCAGGGCTGGCTCCCTCCGGGTCTGTGAGCTGCCAGGACTCTGCCTCCTCTTTCAGCCGTTCCAAGAGGGCTTCTAGGTCGGGGCGTGGCTGCCGTGCCTGGCCGGCGAGCTCGAACCAACTGCGCGTGCCGACGATCAGCCGCGCGGTCGTACCTCCCGCGGTCGGGGCGAGCACGAGGTGCCGGTCGGTGGTGCTCTTGCCGAACAGCGCGTGGCGCCCCGGGTCCCCCTCCCCGGGCAGGGTCCAGATCGAGAGGTCGAGGTGCACCAGTTCATCCAGGGCCGCCCCCTCCAGGAGCGCCAAATCCTCTTCGAGTCGCTCGCTCTCGGGAGCCCACAGGTCGGCCAGGGGCTCGAGCTCACCGTCGAGCAGGGCGGGCAGCCTCTCCAGGAGATAGTCGGTCGCCCGCTCGTGACGCTCGCGGTCCGAGAGACCCGCGAGGTCGAGGGGGGAGCGTTCGGGTCGGACCAGGTTGGAGACGATGCAGTCGAGCCGGAAGGCCTGCAGGCTCGGCAGGGTGAAGAAGTCCCCGGCCGCCGCCGCGTCGAGCATGGCCTCTGCACGGGGACGGGCCTGTTCCGGTCGTACCAGGGTGAACATCGCCAGCACCCCGTCGGTGTCGTAGTGGGTGTTGACGATGGCCGTGCACCCAGCCGCCAGACGTTCCTGCTCCGCGGGATCGAGGTCGATGAAGGCCAGGGCAATGCCGGTCGATAGATCCCGCTTGAGGTGGGCGGGGGTCCCGTTGCCGGGCCAGTGGGAGAGGTTCAGGCCGGGGAGGCTCTCGGCCTCTTCGAAGAGGCCGTCGACCGTGATGACCGGCTCGCTCGGCGGCTCGTCCAGGATGTGGGTGGGCAGACCGGCGGTCCGCCCGGTCTCACCGCTCTCCACCATCACCACCACCATCACCATCGCCCTCGAGCTTCTTCTCGAGTTCCGCCAGGTTGCTCTTCGAGTCGCGCCTTGCGGTCTCCGCCAGGGCGCGATCCTCGTCGGAGAGGTTGCCGTCCGCGAGCAGCTTCTCGGCCATGGCGTAGGCCTTTTCGTAGAGCTCCCGCGCCTGGTCGTAGTCCCGCTCCAGGTAGTAGTGCAGGACGACTGCGGCGTCGTTGTAGAGGTGGGGTTTATCGGGAGCGAGGCGGATGGCTTCGTTGTAGGCCTTCCAGGATGTCTCGTAGAGCTCGAACGCGGTCTTTCTGTCCTCGGGCTTGGAGTTGCGTTCGGCCAAGAAAGCTCCACCATCCCGCGCGAACAGGCCCCAGTCGTTCCAGAACTTCCAGTTGTCCGGCGCCGCGGCGCAGCGCACCTCGCACAGGAAGTCCGCCTTGACGTTGTACTCCCCTTGACCCCGCGGTCCCTGGCCCTTTTCGGCGCACTTGCCGATCACGAAGCTCAGGATCTTCAGGTTGAGTTCCGCGTTGGCATTGATGCTGTTGACCAGATCCGAGCGGCTCGCCTTCCAGTTCTCGTGCCAGGCCTCGATCGCTCCGTCGTAGTCCTCGCGGTAGTAGCGCGAAAGGGCGATGTAGAACCAACTGTTGGTGTAGGCCGGCCACTTGTCGAGGACCGTCAGGAACGTGCGCTCGCTCTCCTCGTACTTGCCGGCGCTGCTATAGGCCGAGCCGAGCCACCAGAGCATCGTCGCATCCCCTGGGTTCTTGGAGCCGTAGTGCTCCGCGTAGAGCTTCTCGGCCTTTTCGAGGGTGGCGATGAAAGGCTCGAGTTGCAGGCTGGTCCAGAGGCTCTGGTAGTTGGAGAGGGTGGGATCCCAACCCATCGAGATCGCATAGGCCTCCTGGGCCCCTTCGACATCGCCCTGCCACTGCAGGGCAATGCCGAGTTCCCGTTGGATGCTGGCCAGGAGTGTGGCCTGGCGTTTGGGATCGGTGACCAGCTCGGCTGCTTGCCGCAGGGCGCTCACCGACGCATCGAGCTTGGCGGCAGCCCCCTTCTCGTCGCGGGCCTTGGTGGCGGTGTACTGGGAGAAGAGGATTCGACCCTGCAGAAAGCGCACGGCGGGGTCCTTGGGGCGGACCTCGACCGCCTGCTCGATCGCCTGGCCGGCGGTTTTCAGGTCCTGGTTCATCCAAGCCGCATCGGCCAGGGGATACCAGGCGTCGTAGTAGCGCCTGGCATCCGCTCGCGTCGCCTTGGTGAGGAAGCTTTGGGCGTCGGCATAGGCGAACTTGACCGAGTTGTCCTTGACCCCCTCGGCGATGTACTTCTTGGCCTTGAAGTAGGACCCCATGCCGTACAGGTAGTCGAGGTCGGGGCTGTCGTTCTCCTGGGAGAGACGGTCCACCTCGTCGAAGGCATCCATGATCTGACGCCCCTCTTCGAAGTGGGCGCGCAGGACCCACATGCGCGTGCGCAGTTCTCCGTGGGTCTCGGCATCGGCCTGGTTGAAAAACTCGAGCGCGCCCTGCGGATCACCCTGGTCCAGCTTGGAGCGACCTTCGGCGATCAGCTCGTCGATGGCGTCGCTGGGTGCTACGTGGAGGGTCGGCGTCGGAGTGCCGGCCAGGGGGAGGAGGAGAAGAAAGTGATGCATGGGGAGAGTGGGTGCTAGCGGCGCGGACTGTGAAGCCAGACCATGTTGCGGATCATCGGTGAGGAGGAGAGATCGAAATCCGGATCGGCTGCGACGGCATCACAGATGTCGAGCAGCGGCCGACGCTGTTCCCGGGACGGGGGACCGATCTCGAGGGCGCGCTCGAGCCACTGGCGGGCCTTGGCTCCATTGCGGCGCAGGGTCAGCTCGAGCACGGCCAGGTTTTGATGGGCGTCGCCAAAGGCTTCGTTCAAAGCGAAGCGTCGCTCGGGATCGAGCCCCGGATCGGCGAGCTGTTCCTCGCCCAGCTTCACCGCCCGCAGGAGCAGATCCTCGGCGTACTCGACCTCATCGCGTGTGTAGTAGACGACGACCAGGGCGGCGTCGTTGATCACGCGCACGTCATCGGGGAGGAGGCGCGCGGCGACCTTGTAGGCAGCCTTGCTCTTGGCCATCAGCTCGAAGGCTCGATCCATGGCGTGTGCGGCATCCTCCTCGAGTTTTTGTCGCTCTTGCGCATCGGCGGCCTCCGCCGCTCGGCCGCGCAGGATGCGTGCCGTGCGCTCGAAGAGCACGGCCGCGTCGCGATTCAAAAAGCCCGCATTGTTGGCGTGGTTGCCGTCCTCGGGGAAGTAGGCGAAGAGGTAGTCCGCGATGGCCGCCGCCTCGGCGACCTGATCGGTCGCCTCGACGCTCTGGGGATTGGCGGCAAGCTTGGCGATCACCAGGCCCAGTCCAGCCACACCGTCCGGGAGGCGTCCCGGAAGCTGCCAGCGCAAGCCACCTTCGAAGACATCCTCCATCGAGAGGAAGGCCTCCTTGGCCGCCGAATAGTCGCCCTGGTTGAACAGGCACCAGCCGACCGCGTCGCGACAGATGGCCTGGTACCCCAGGCAGTCGGAACGCAGCTCCTCTCCCAGCTCCGCCGCGCGAGCGAAGCTCGCTTCGGCGACACGAAAAGGCTCGGGGTCGTTGTTGCCCTGGTCGAAATCGGCCAGGGCTCCGAAGAGGGCTGCGATCCCCGCGGCTCTTTGGACCGTGGCGGATTCGGGATGCAGGGCGGAGAATCTCCCATAGAACTCCGTGAGTGCTACCCAACCCCGCTGGGCGGGGACCAGGCTCTGCAGCCGGTCGTGCAGCGCTTGACGCTCGGGTGAAACCTCCAGGGCGTGTTCGATGACGCCGATGGCGGCCTCGTTGTCGCCCTTCCACTGGTAGAGATTCGAGAGCTGCAAGGGCGGCCAGGGGTCGGTGGGGTGCTCACCCAGGAGGAGCATGAGTTGATCCTCGGCCTCCTGGTAGAACTCGTCCCCAGACTCCCCCCCGCGGCGCGCGGCGATGTAGCGATCGAAGGCTGCCTCGGCGTGCACCCTCGCGGCCGGTGGGTCGAGGATGAGCTCGCCCTCGCCGCTGAAGGCTTCCAGGCGCCGGCTCCCCATGCGGGCCAGTTCGAGGGCGCGCTCGGGGTCGGGCACGCGGCGGGCGGCGCCGCTGGCCTCGAAGGCGAGCCGAATCGTGGCCGCCTCGTCTCCCGCGGCAACCGCATGGGAGCCGGCCTGCAGGAAGAACTCGAGGGCATCCTGGTAGAACCACTGAGGGTTGGTCTTGTTCCCCGGCTTCGCGGCCAGCGCCTCGGCGGCGACCAGCGCAGCTCGGCCGCGTAGCTCGAGTCGCTCGATGGTCTCGCCCCCGAGGTCGAGAGCTTCGTCGAGCAGGCCCATCGCCTCCTCTCCCCGGCCGGCGGCGAGGGCCTCTCGGGCTCGGGCCACGTCCCGCTCCACGATCAAGCCGTCGAGCAGACGCCGAGCCTCTTCGTATTCCCCCCGTTGAATGGCGTCGATCGCCCGCTGGCGGGCATCGTCGTCGCCACCGTGGATCGGCGCGCGGGAGAGCCTTCCCGCCGGGACGGCGGGAGTGATGCGACCGATGGCCGGGGTGCAGAGGAGCAGGAGGAGGGCGGAGATGGATTGCATCGCAGGGGGAGCGCAGGCGGCGAACACTCGCC
>JALWOP010000419.1 GCA_027083445.1 Planctomycetota bacterium
TCCTCGCCTCCAGGATCAACCCGCGCATCTCCCCCCTCTTCGACTGCTTGGTAAGCGAAGCCTTGGCGCGGGAGGTCGACCGCAGGCCGAGCGCCGCCGACCTAGCCGCACGCTTGGACGCGGGGGAGCGGGGCGAGTGGTGGCGCCAGGTCATCGAACGGCGCCGACTCTGGACCAGCGACCCCCGGGCCGTGCTCGAAGCCGGGCGCCTGCCCTTCGTGGGGCGCTCCGAGGAGTTGGCGACCCTCTCCGATGCCTTCTTGGAGACCGCGTCCAGCGGGGGACGGGCGGTCTGGCTCGAAGGGCCGGAGGGCTGCGGTCGATCCCGACTGGTGACCGAGTTCGTCGCCCGGGCACGGCATACGGAGCAACCGCCGGTCTACCTGCATGGCCGCTGCTCGGAGTTCCCTGACCAGCGGCCGGGCCAACCGCTGCGCAGCCTCCTGCGCCACTGGCTGCGACTCGCCCCCCGTGCCCCCATCGGGGAGCGCGAACTCGCCCTCCTGGCCGAAGAGGTTCCCGGCGTGCTCCTCGATGGAATCGCCCGTGCCCTCGACCCCGCGGCAGAGGAGACGACCGCCGGCGAGGGGGCGATCCTGGCGGAGGCCCTGGCCCGCATCGGCGGCAAGCATCCGGTGGTCGTTTTCCTTGACGACGTGACCTTTGCCGACGCGGTCACCCTCGACGGCCTTACCCGTCTCGCGGATCACCTCGGCGAGACCCACATCCTGCTCATCCTCGGTTCTCCCTGGGGTCATCCAGCCCGTCATCCAACCCAGATCGAGAAGCTGCGTGCCCACTTGGCGACTCACACGCCGGTGATCGGAATGCTCCTGAAGCCGCTCTCCGAGGAGGATGTTCTCGAACTGGTCCAGGCCCTCTTTCACCCCTCTACGCCGAGCCTGCGACTGGCACGAACCCTGCACGAACGCAGCGAGGGGGTGCCGGGGATGCTCGCCGAGCTCCTGCGCACCCTCGAACAAAGGGGTTTGATTCGACGTCGCCACGGAGGACGTGGAACCTACGAACTGCTCGCCCCCGTAGCCGCCATCCCCGAGCCGGGGAGTCAGGCACGTCAGTTCAGCGCGCGTCTGGCTCGGGTCGATCCCGACCTGCGCCGGCGCTTGCCGCTACTCGCCGCCCTGGGGGGCATGCTCGAACCCCACCTCTTGGCCGCCGTTTTCGAGGACCTGGACCGTGATGGAGCCCAGGCCCTGCTCGAGCGTCTTCAATCGGACGGCTGGCTGGTCCTGGAAGAAGGACGTTTTCGATTCACTCGCCCGGGTCTGCGCGAACGCCTCTACCAGCTTCTCAGTGAACCGGAACGGGAGGCCATCCACGCGGCCGCGGCACGGGTGCTTTCGAAGGAGGAGGGCCGCGACCGAGAGTATCAGTGGGCGTATCACCTGCATGCGGCCGGCCACGACGAGGAACTCCTGGCCCTGGCCCTGCCCCTGATTCGCCGCCTGCGTACCCGCGGACACCCCGGGCGCATCTCCGCCCTGACAGCCTGGGCCCTGGAAGCCCTCGACCGCCTCGACCCGGGGCACGGGCGGGACGTCGAGCGCATGGAACTCCTGGAGGCCGCTGCAAGCGCCGCGGACAGCCTGGGACGCCCCGCGGATGAGCGCCGGGCGCTCGACCGGCTTGCCGATCTGAATCTCGACTCCACCCGCGAGCCCGAAGCGGTGGGACGGATCTACCTCTTGCTCGGGCGCCACGCGGCCCGCAGCGGCCGCTACGACACCGCGCGCGGAATGTTGCGCAACGCCGCCCACCTTCTGCGCCTCGCGCATGCCACCGAGTTGAAGGCGGAGGCACTGCTGACCCTGGCCTCCATGCAGGAGCACGTCGGACGATTGGAGGAGGCCCGGCGCCTTGCACGACGTGCCCGCGGGCTCTCCAAAGACGAAGTTCGGCAAGCCCGTTGCAACCTGGTCCTGGCCGCCACCGCTCTCATCGACGATGCCTTCGACGAAGCCCTGCGCCGGATCGACCGAGCCGTGGCACGTCTGCGCCGGCAGGGGGAGACGGGCCAATCCCGAGCCGCCCTGGCCCGGGCGAGCCTCTTGCGAGCGCGGACCTATCGCCTGCTGGGTCGCCCCCGTCGCGCCTACGGCGCCCTGCAGAGGGCTCTGCGGCTGGCCACGCGTGCCGGTGAACGCAGGCTCGAGGTCGAGGCGGCGGCCCGCCACGGCCGTCTCCTGCTCGACCTCGACCGCGTGGACACCGCGAAACTCGTCCTGCGCGAAGCCCTGACCTCCGCCCAGGAGATCGAGCACTATCGCGGCCAGGTGCTCGCGACCCTCTTCCTGGGCACCCTGTTGGCGGAAGACGGCGACCCCGAGGCCACCCTCCTCCTGCAGCGTGGTCAGGAGCTGGCCCGAACTGCGGGACTCGAGCGACTCGAGGCCCTGGGGCTGGCCATTCTGGCTCGCTTGGAGCGCCAGGCGGGTCGCGCCCGTCAGGCCCTCGAGCTGGCGCGTTCGGCCCGGGATCGCTTCCACCACAGGGGTGGGGAGCTCGCCGACCGCATCGTCATCGAAGCGACGTTGATCCTGCTCTTGAACGAGGCCGGACGCTCGGCTTCGGCGCGGGAACTGGAGCAGTCCCTGCGGCGCCGTATCCGCCGGGTCAACGAACGCATCAGCGCCCCCATCATGCGCCAGCGCCACCACCGAGCCAGCGCCTCGCTCCTGCGAACGGCCCTCTCCCCCGAGGGGCCGATCTATCCCCGGGCCGCCCGGGATGACCTGCCCGGCAGACGCGAGGGGTGAATCCTTACCTGGCCTCTGGGGCCCCCGAACTCGAACGCCGCCTGGGGAGGAGGCCGGGCTACGTCCATTTTCGTATTGCGATTGCGACGCAATCTCATGTAGACTGCGCGCGTGAAGTGGCTCCCCCCCCTCCTGGCCGCCCTGGGCTGCGCCTGCGCAGGTCCCGAGGCCCCCATCAAGCCTGCCGTGCCGCCC
>JALWOP010000420.1 GCA_027083445.1 Planctomycetota bacterium
TCGACTGCAACGGCAACGGCACCCCCGACGACTGCGAGACCTTCACCGATTGTGACGGCAACGGCGTCCCCGACGAGTGCGATCCCGACTGTGACGGCGACGGTCTGCCCGACGCCTGCGAGGTCGACTGCAACGGCAACGGCACCCCCGACGATTGCGAAACCTTCACCGATTGTGACGGTAACGGCGTCCCCGACGAGTGCGATCCCGACTGTGACGGCGACGGTCTGCCCGACGCTTGTGAGGTCGATTGCAACGGCAACGGCACCCCCGACGACTGCGAAACCTTCACCGACTGTGACGGCAACGGTGTCCCCGACGAGTGCGACCCGGATGCGGACGGTGACGGTGTTCCCGACGCTTGCGAGCTGGGAACGAACTACTGTGGCCCAGCCGTGGTCAATTCCTCCGGCCTACCGGCGGTGATGGACGCGACCGGTTCCAAGGTCGTTGCTGACAACGCCCTCACCCTGCAAGCCCGCAACCTGCCGGCGAACCAGTTCGGCTACTTCCTGGTCAGCCAGACCCAGGCCTTCGTCGCCAACCCGGGCGGCTCCCAGGGCAACCTCTGCCTCGGCGGAGTGATCGCACGCTATGCCAAGGACGTCCAGAGTTCCGGTCCGGCGGGCGAACTGAGTCTACTCATCGACCTGAACCAGCTTCCGCCGCCCCTGAACGCACCGGTCCTCGCGGGCGAGACTTGGAACTGGCAGGCCTGGTTCCGGGACCAGAACCCGGGTCAGACATCCAACTTCACCGACGGTTTGAGCATCACCTTCCTGTAGCGACACCCAGGGTCACACACCGCCCGGAGGGGGGCCGGGCGGTGTGTGCAAGGGCCATGGACCGTCAGCCGTCCTGGGCCACGCTGCGCAGCTCGGGCTTGGGGTCGAGTTCGAGACGCAGGAAACGCACGCGCACGACCAGCGGGCCCCCCGCGTGCAGTTGGACGGCGATGCGGCCGCGCCTGGGGGCCTCGGATTCCTCGGTGTAGTCGACACAGGGCACACCGTTGATCGCGGTCAGGATCCGGTTGCCCACGGCGACGACTTCGTAGTGGTTCCACTCCGCGGGCCTCGCGCGCTGGAGCTTCTGCGCGTTGACCAGCAGACCCCTTCCGCGCTCGTCATAGAGGTTGCCCCAGTAGCCCCGGCCGATGTCCGCCTGATAGCCCCGCACGCCGCCGTCCGGCTCTGACTGACTACGGAATTGCAGGCCGCTGTTCTCGGCATCCGGATCGAGGAGCACATCGAACTCCAGCCGGAAGTCGCCGAGTTCCAAGTCGCTGATGAGGAAGGCGTTCTCGGAGAGGCCTCCACTCTCCCCGACGAGCACACCCTCTTCGACCCGCCAGAGATCCCGGTCACCACTCCAACCCGCCAGGGTCTTGCCGTCGAAGAAGGTCTCGAGGTTCTCCGCAGTAGCCGGGAGGGGTGCCTGCTCCTTGCCCTGCAGATAACCGAAGAGATCCCGAACCTCCTCCTCGCTCAGGGTCGCAAGCTGCCCTTCGGGCATCATCGAGTTGGCGTCACGCCGCATGGCCTCGATTTCGCTTCGAGCGAGAGTCAAGCGTTCGTTTTCGGTGCGCAGAACCAGTGCATCCGGCCGTTCTTCGAGCACGATTCCCGTCAACAAACGCCCGTCCACCGTCTGGACGATCGTCACCTGATACTCCTGGGGGATGATCGCCGCGGGATCGATGATGTTGCGCAGGAGAAACTCCGTCTCCCCGCGATTCCCACCCGTCAGGTCGGGTCCCACACTCTCACCCTCACCGAAGAGAACGTGACAGCGAGCACAGGTGCGCGCAAAGATCGCGCGCCCATGGGACCGATCCGCCTCGGCGATTCGCTCCGGCGTCAAACGTTCGAGCCAAGCGGCGATCTCGGCCTCGCGGTCCTCGGGGATGCGGCGCACGATGCCCCACACCTCGCCCAGGCGCTGGAGAACGGCTGAGTCGCCCAGGGCTTCAAGCTTGCGCAACTCAAAGGCCCCGATCACCTCATGGGCAACACGTCCCTCCTCCATGGCATCCAGAAGGGCGAGCGCACCCTCGCTGCGCGAGGTCAGGGTGCTGACCGCATCCCGCCGCTGCGCCTCGTCATAGCTTTCCCAGCGGGCGAGGATCGCAGTGGAGATCGAAGGCGCGTCGAAAGCCCCCAGAGCCCGCAACGCAGGGCTGCATAGCTCCTTCTCATCGAGAAGCGAGATGATGACCGGGACCGCCTGGGGATCCTTTCCGCGCACCAAGGCATCGAGGACGAGCTCGCGCAGCTCCCTCGGGGTCTGTGAGTCCGCCAGCTTGGCGCGCAGGTCGGGGTAGGCACGGCGGTCACCGAAGACCGCAGCCAGGACCAGGGCACGGTCCGCGAGTTGGGCTTGCTCCCGGAGCCAGGCGTAGGCCGCCGGCCAGTGGCTCGGCATTTCGAGTTCGCGACGGTTCAACAGGGCGCTCTGGAGCCCATCGAGGATCTGGGAACACTCGGCGCGATCGCGCGTGCGCGCCAACACCTCCACACAAGCTTCCCGGCCGCGTGGGTCGGCGGCGGCGCGACGCCGAATCCACGCCGCGACGCGCGGTATGGCGCAGATCCGTGCCAACGAGAGAGCCGCTCTTGGATTCTCCGCCACCAAGGGCTCGATGCCATACCACAAGAGAAGGGGAATGTTGGCATCCTTCGCATCCTCGGAATGGGTGAGCAACGTGCGGGCGAGAGCCCAGCGGTGGGGCCGGGGAATACGCTGCAAGGCACTCGCCAGATAGAGCCGCACGACGGGAGAGGGGTCCGACGCGGCACGTAGCTCCATCTCCCGCAGGACAGCCCGTGCCGGCGCGCGATTCTCGCAGGCAAGCTGAACGGCCCAGGCTCGTAGATCCTCCTCGTCCTGGCGCAATAGCCGCAGGGTGAGATCCGTGTCGAGGCCCGCGGCCCCGTGCAGGGCCCAGAGGGCGCGCAGGCGATCGCGCACGGACGCGGCGCCATCCAGCGTACGCCGACGCAGTCGCCGCCCCCCCGTGGGTGTGAGTCCCCTCTCGGCCAGGAGCCGCGCCGCAGTGCGCGCGTACCAAGAATTGTCGCTGTCGAGCTGGTCGATCAGGCCCGCTTCGTCCAAATCCTCCAAGTTCACCGCGACCGGATGCTCCTCGCCATACCGGACGCGGTAGAGACGTCCGTTGGTTCGGTTCCAGACATCCGCCGATACGTAGTGGCAGGCCTGCTTGTCGTACCAATCGATGAAGTAGACCTGCCCGTCGGGTCCGGTGCGCAGATTGATGCCCCGGAACCAACCGTCATTGGCCAAGAGAAAATCCTTCCCGTGGTGCCCGACGAAACCCGAACCCCTGCGCTCCAGGAGGTCGTGGTTGAGGCGGTTGCCGTGGATGTTGAACATGTAGATCCCATCCGCATAGGGCTCTGGCCAACTGCCCCCCGAATAGATCAGGGCGCCACAGTGGGCGTGCCCACCACCGACATCATCCGAACGTCCGTTGCCTGAGTGCGGTGTGTCCCCGAGATAGTGCACGTGGTCCGCAATCGTGCCGATGTCCTGGTAGATGTACGGATTGAAGTGGGCGCCGCTCTGGCGCAGATAACGCGCGCCCTGGATGACGTGGTAGAGGTGCGGGATGACGCAGGCAGTGGTGAACATCTGCCCCCGCTCGTCATAGTCGATACCCCAGGGGTTCGAGGTTCCCCAGGCGAAGACCTCGAAGGTGTGGCGACGCGGGTGGTAACGCCAGATCCCCGCGTTGAAGGGAATGCGCTCGGAGTCCGGGGTTCCGGGTGCGCCGATACGCGAATGCGTGAAGACACCTTGGCATCCATAGAGCCAACCGTCGGGCCCCCAGAGGAGAGCGTTCAGGGTTTCGTGGGTGTCCTGGTAGCCCCATCCGTCGAGCAAGACCTCCGGCGGCCCGTCGGGCAGATCATCTCCATTTCGATCGGGGATGAAGAGCAACTCGGGAGCCTGGCCGACGAAGACGCCTCCGTAACCCACCTCCAAGCCGCTGACCAGATCCAACCCACGGTAGAAGACCTTGCGGGTCTCGAAGCTCCCATCGGCGTCCGTGTCCTCGAAGATCACGATCTGGTCGCGGGCCTTGGCCGGGTCACCCTGCTTCTCTGGGTAGGAGTAGGCCTCGGCAACCCAGATACGCCCCCGGGCATCGATGGCCAGGGCGATGGGTTGGAAGATGTCGGGTTCGCCGGCAATCAGATCCACGTGGAAACCTTCGGGGACGGTCATCGCCCGCGCCGCATCCTCGGGGCTAAGCCCGGCGTTGTCGCGGACATCGACGCGGCCGTCGACCTCGAGTCCATCGGGAAAGGACGGACGCTCCGCATAGAGACGCAAGTGGTCGAAGTTCAGGTGCCCCCAGCCTCCCCCACTCTCATCCACCAAGACGACACGCACGCGCTCTCCCACGTGGCGCGCCAAGTCGAGGACCACCGGCCGCAGGCTCTCGTGGTAGCGACCGGCAACGCTCGCAATCCGTGCCCCGCTTTGCGCGTCGACGATGTCGACTCGGGTCGCGGACGATCCCCCACCGGCGATCAGGAAGGCGAGGTAGGGCTCTTCCAGTACGAAGGCCTCGGAGACGAGTTTGCCCGTTGCACCATCGTTCAAGAGTTCGTATCCGCCGATCCAGAAGCGCCCGATGTGATCGCTGCTCATGTCCGCGCGTCGTGCGGTGACCGTGTCACCGCGTATCGGCTGACCCGCAAAGGCCTCCCCTTCGAGGGTCCAGTCGCGCAGGTCACCCGACTCGAAATCGAAGTTGAGCTCCCGCCCATCCGCGGCGTGGGGCGACACTCCGCCGTCTGGAAAGAAGTCCTCGCGAGCCTCCTTCGGCAGGGGCAATTCCTCCCGTCCCGGCCGAGCGAGATGCACGAAGGCTCCCAGCTTGTTGCCGACGACCACATCGCTCCACCCGTCTCCGTTCAGGTCGCCGACACAGACCTGGGTTCCAACGCCTGAATGGTCGTGGATGATGTGGGGCTGGAAGGAGACGCCATCCGAGCCGCGCAGCGTCTCGAACCAGAGTAGGTAGGGCGGGTCGGTCGCGCCCGGGGCCTCGAACTTGTGGGACTTGTAGCGCCTGCCGGTGACGAAATCCGCGACACCGTCACCGTTGATGTCGGCGAGGGCCAAGGCGTGCAGTTCGCTGACCGCCAGGGGACAGCCAGAGGCTCCCGGCGCCTTTCCCATGATGTCATGCTGCTCAAAGGAGAGGTGGTCCGCAGAGGGATCCACGTTCTCGAACCAAGCCAGGCCGTATCCGTGGGCATTGCGGCTGGTGATGACGTCACCGTCACCGTCACCGTCTACATCGGTCACGAGCATCTGCGCTCCCCCATGCCCCGCGCCGAACTCGACCTCCACATGCCGCCAGGTGGGGTCTCCCTCCAGAGATGCCGGCTGCACCCAAACACCGTCACGCAAGAGCACGTCTGCCCTTCCATCTCCGGTCACGTCCCCTACTCCCAGCCCATGGGTAAAGCGTCCTAGCCCGAGGTCCTCGGAGAGAGGATGGACACTCCAGGGTGCGCTCGGGTCAGTGCCCGGCGCGAACCAGCACAGGCGTCCTCCGGTGAGCGCCACCAACTCCTCGCGACCATCTCCGAAGAGATCCGTCCAAAGAGGCGATTCGCCATCGACGTGCTCGATCACTAGATGGCGCTGCCAACTCTCTGAATCCACCGCTCCCGGGTTCTCGAACCAGAGCGCCGCCTCGCCCGGAAAGCCGACGACGAGAATGTCCCCGTCACCATCCCCGTCCAGATCGCGCACCCAGGAGAAGAAGTGGTCCGAGTATCCGTCGCTGTCGAAGGCCTGGCCATCGTAGTAGCGGTGCCGCTCTGCGAACCCGGGTCCCGACCACCAGAAGGGGCCGATGACCACATCGAACCGGCCGTCCCCGTCAATGTCACCGATCGATGCCCCTTCGCAGGTGAACTCTTCGGAGAGCTGAAGGGTCTCCCAACCGGGAGCGTCCGAACGGAGAGCAAGGGAGAGGAGTAGAATCGCCATCATGGTGGCCTCATCCTGCCCCGAGTTCTCAAAGGGCGCCATACGCGCTTTGGAACGACTCCACCAAACCCGGGGGCCGTACCTCTGGGCCACGGCGTCGCCGGAGTTCTATGCCGGCCTGGCCGACCTGGTCACTGCGCTTCACCTCGCGATCGTGGTCTTCATGATCGTCGTGATCCTCGCTGTGCCCATCGGTGGACTCCTGGGGTGGCGCTGGGTACGCAACCTTCCCCTACGACTCGTCCACGCCTTGATCATGGGCTACATCGTCGTCGGGGTCCTCGTCCTAGCCGGGTGGCTCTTCGTCCCACCCCGGCGGCAAGACAAGTCTGCCGCGAAGAGCGCCTGACCCCGGGGGCAAGGCGACCCGATCCGGGCCTCGCGCCGGCCGGTTTCTTTACGACTCACTCCTTGACGAGAGTCGCGTCCAGGCCTTCGCGTGCGATCACACCGGTGACGACGGTTCGAGCACGCGACAGGTCGTCGGGCCCTACCCGCAGGGTGAATTCCGCTGAACCAAGAGCGTTCGGCGCGACATCCGTGGCGATTCCGTGCTGCTGGAGAACCTGGAGCAGCACGTCGCGAGCATGGGCTCCCGCATCCGAAACCGCCGGATCCTTGAAAGTCGCGAGGGGTTTCCAGGGCGTCTCCTCGAAGGCGCTGGGTACCGAACCACCACTGGACTGGGGGGCAACCTGGGGGTCCTGGGTGCAGGCGAAACAGAGTAGGGACACGAGGGCGAGTGTGTATCGAGTCATGGTATCGGGAGGGCGTCTCTCAGCGCTTGCGCCATCCTAGACCCGAGGCGCCTGCTGCGATCGCCCTAGATACGTGATTCCGGACGAGGAGGGCGCAGCCCGCCTTCCTGCACAGGGCCCCGCGGCCGAACGAAGCAAGAATGAGACATGGTAGGCTACCCCGATCCTGAAGGTCTTCCTGCTCCTCTTCGGCCTCACTCTCCTCAGTCGCCTTCCGTTTCTGTCCCACGGTTTCGGCGTCGACTTTGATGCGTGGACCCTGGCCGAATCCGCCCGCGGAATCGCGTCTCGCGGCATCTACTCTCCCTCACGCCCCCCCGGTCACCCTCTGGTCGAATTCGGTTTGGCGGGACTGATCCGCTGGGGGCCCGTGGCGACCAATGCGGCCAGTGCCCTGCTGGCGACGCTTTGTGTCTTGATCCTGCGGGACCTCGAGCGGAGGGAGCAGGCTCCCGGTGCGAACGCCCTGGCCCTGGCTTTCGCCTTCGTACCCGGCGTCTGGATCGCGAGCACCACCACGATCGACTACCTCTGGAGCCTGGCTCCCATTCTCCTCGCTCTGCGCGCCGCTGTGCGCCGCAGACCGACCGAGGCCGGAGTGTGGCTCGGACTTGCAATCGCGTGCCGCGCGACAGGTCTTCTGGCGCTCATTCCTGTCGCAGTCCTGCTGGAGCGGCGAGGACGCTGCGTAGCCACGGCCCTGGCCCTCGGAGGCATCGCCTACCTGCCCGTGCTCGCGAACTCAGGCTGGAGAGGCTTGCTCCCCCACCTGAACGAAAGGCCCCCCTGGAGCTTCGCAATGGAGCAGGGGACGCTGGGTCTCTTGGGCGAGGTCGGCACCCTGGCCCTCTTGGTGGCGGTAGCCGCCGCACTGCGCCGGCGAGACCCAAGAGGTGGCAGCCGGCTCCGCAGGGCCGGCGCCTGGCTCACCGCACTCTATGTTGGCCTCTACCTCTGCCTGCCCTTCGAGGGAGAGTACCTCCTGCCGGCCCTCGCGGGCCTGTGGATCTGGCTCGGGCCACGCATCCCCGCCCGACTCAGCCTGGCACTCCCCATCGCCTTCGCCCTCTCGGCTCTAGTGGGTATCACGCGCCCGGCCCCCCTTCTGCGCGACCGAGCGACGCGCATCCGAGAGGTCACGCTCGGCGAAAGGGTTGCGCGCGCGGCCCACACCGTGCGCCGGCCCACTGCACTCATCTGTGGCCGGATGTACCCGAAGGTGCGCTATGCCCTCGGCGGACACGATGTCGTGGGAGATATCTCTCTGTACGTCAGTCTCCAGGACGAAGGCCGCATCCGGCGCCTCCTCGGCAGAGGCGTGGACCTGCGCTACGTCCGTGGCACCGAGGGTTGGTACGTCCGCCGGACCGGAATCCACCTCGAGCGTTTCGCGAAGCCGTTCCCCTGACCAGGGGAGCTACTTGGCCCGTTTGACGTCGTCCTCGAAGCCGGACCAGGCCACGGTCAGGGGAATCTCGGACCCCGTTTCGAGATAGCGGCGCACGGTGAAGGCCCGGAGATCGAGCTCGGCCAGAAGCCCGCTGCGGCTGCACGTCACCCATGCCGTCAAGCCGCCCGGAGCGAGCTGGATCGAGGTCGGCTCGCACGAACGGCGCAGGTCACTGGGTTGACTGACGGCAACCGGATCCTCGTCCACATTCACCTCGCGCTTGCGCAGCCGAATCTCGTGCAGGAGCCGGTGGTTCTCCGTCTCGAATACCGAAACCGACCCCTCCTGGCGGTTCACACAGAGAAGAGCTGATCCGTCCGGCATGAAAGCCAGGCGCACCGGATCGGTCGCGCAGGGGAACTCGGCCAGCTCTGCCAGCGTCTGCGTATCGATCACACTGATCGAGTTCGTCTCGCTGTTGGCCACCCAGAGTTCATCCTTGGAGGGATGCAGGGCCATTCCCTGGCTTCCCCCGCCGGTCTCCAGGTTGCGAATGAGGCGTCGACGCCCCAGATCGATGACCGAAATCGATCCCGACCCGGAGTTGGCGACGAATGCCCGCTTTCCATCCCGGTCGAGCAGAACCTGCCCGGAGAGAGTCTGCTCCGTCTCGATGGCCGCCAAGACCCGCCCGGCGGAGATATCGACCAGGAGCAGTACCTGTTCGTCCTCGGAGGTGACCAGGACACGCTCCCCATCCCGGGTGAATGTAAGACCGGAAGGACGGTGGAAGGTACGCGTCACCAGGCCCAGATCCGGACGATGCTCCTCCAGGATGAGCGGAATGTTGCGCAGGAGACGCTGGTTCTCGGTATCGATCACCGAGAGACTGTCCCCGCTCTGCTCCAGACCGTAGTTGCTGACGACGGCCATGCGACCATCCGGAGAAACAGCGATCTCGTGGGGCCCAAGGCCGACGCGAATCGTACTCAGGACTTCGCCCCCCGTGGGATCGAGGACCGTGACGACGCCCTCGGCCTGGTTCACCACAAGCAAGCGCTGGCGCGCCTCGGCCCCTGCCCCCGCTGCAAGCGCCACGCAAAAGGCAGCGCACTGAACCCATCGTATACCCATCAGGTTGACCCCCTGATGTCGCAACATCGGAGGTCGGGCCCCATCAACTGGAGTGGTGCGCCGAAAAACCTCCCCGATCCTCCGTGTCTCGTCCAGCGACGCTCAGCCGCTGGCTAGGAGCTTGGCCAAAGCGTACTTGAGTGCATCGAAACGTACCTGTTCCATCGGATTGGGCCCTCCCGCCTGCTGCAGGATGTCGACCTTCTCGAAGGGATCCGCTACCAGGTCGTAGAACTCGTAGGCGTACTGGGAGGGATCCGTCCCCCGGCGAATGATCTTGTAACGATCGTCCCGGAGCATGCGCAGGTCGAGGTTGTGATGTCCCGGACCATTGGGTTTCCACATCTCGGCGAAGACCCAGGTGCGAATCGGCTCTTGGGTAGGATCCTTGAGGTAGGGAAGCAGGCTGACCGAGTCATGCACGTGGCCGGGGGGGAGCAACTGGCGGGGGTCGTAGCCAGCCAGCTCGATCGCCGTCGTGAAGAGATCGGTCGTGTTGACGAGAGCATCCACTTCACGTCCTCCGCTCGACACGGCCGGACCACTGATGATCAGGGGGACATTGATCCCCCCCTCGTAGGGGGTGAGCTTGGCGTGACTGGGCTCGAAGGGAGGGGTGGAGACCGTCCCGATCGTGCCGTTGTCCCCGAGGACGATGACGTTGGTCTTGGCCAAGTCCGGTCCGAGACCTGCCAGCAGGCGCCCGAGTTCGGTGTCGGCCGCTTCGATCGCGGCCCGATAGAAGGGCTTGGGCTGCACCCTGGGGTCCACATCGGGCAGGGATTCGGTGTGCAGGTGGTCCGGCGGCGCGTGGAACGGCTCATGCGCCGCATGGAAGGCGAGGTAGGCGAACCAAGGTCCACTCTGAACCGCCTGCCAACCCAGGAAGTCGTCGACTTCTCGGGTTGTCGCGTAGTCCCCTGTGTAGTTCAAGAGACCGTTGGTCGTGTGGATCCACCAGTCATAGGTCAACGGCTTCCGGAAATTGTGGTAGTAGCCCATCCACTGTTCGAAGCCGCTGAGATTGGGATGGATGTGGCGGTCCCCGTCAACGGAGTTGGAAAGGTGCCACTTGCCGAAAACCGCCGTGGAGTGGGGCGTCGGGGCGAAAACCTCGGGCAAGAGCAACTCGTCGAACTGCAGGTCGTAGCCTCCGTCGGAGATCACGAAGCCGATTCCCGTTCGGAAGCCGTAGCGTCCGGTGAGAATCGTCGCCCGGGTCGGTGAGCAGCAGGGGTTGGACCAGGCGTTTCGAAAGAGGACTCCCTGGGACGCGAGCCCATCGATGACGGGCGTGTGGGCGGGGTGAACGCCTTCGGCGTAGCAGCCGACCATGTCGACACCGACATCGTCGAGCAGCACGATCAGAACGTTGTTCTGTGCGTGCACGAAGGCACAGAGAGACAGAGCGAGGAGCAGGCGACCCATCGAGGAGAGAGGGCTTCGAGAGAGGAGAAGGATGTCGGGGGCAAGTGCCAGTCTAACGCCAGCCGCAAACGACACCGCCCGCATCAGCAGTTCGCCCGGGGCGCGCGGCAGGGGATGAAGAGAGCGGCTGTCCCCGATCGAGACTCTCGAAGCGGAGGCGTCCGTAGGAGGGGGGACGAGCCCCCCTCCTACGGCTCCCTGTCGTCAGTTTCTTTCACGACGTAACCCCGATCGAGCAGGGCGTCGATCCCCGGACCGAAGTCCTGGAGTGCTTCGTCCCCCCATGCACTCCAGCGGTCCGGGTGCCAGACACGCAGCTCATCGAAGTTTCCGACGATCACGAGCTCCTTCCGACCGGGACGTGTGCGGTCGATTCCGGCGTGCGTCAGGAGCGGATCGGGGATGCGAATGCGGCCCTGCTTGTCACAACGCACCGCGGCGGAGTTGGCGGCCAGGAACAGGAGGGTGCGCCTGTCCCGAAGACCCATCACCGGCCGGTTGCGCAGGGAGGCCACATACTCCTCCCACTGATGCCGCTCCCGAAGACACAGGCTGCCGTCCGGCTCGAGGTTGGCCATGAGTCGGAAGTCGGCACTGCGCACGTTCATCTCATCGCGCAGGGCCAACGGCAGCTGGATCCTCCCCTCACCGTCCAGTGTGGCGGGATACTCGCCCGTGAAGCGGATCGTCGTCGTCATGGTTCGAGGGGAGGGCCCGTGCGGAAGGGCTCGAAGGGGATCTTACCCGACAATCCCCAATCTTGCACCAGTTATCGGCCGATTTGGGGTGGAGATCACCGGCAAACCCCAAGTTGACCTGCAAGTTCGGCGCAGTTATCCACAATTCCCCCCATATGCCCCAAATGTAACCTTATCCCCC
>JALWOP010000421.1 GCA_027083445.1 Planctomycetota bacterium
GTGGATTGGTGGATCACCCTGGCGCGGGGGCGCAGGTGGGGGGGCAGGGCGGCGAGTGCCCGCTCCTGGAGCACGATCAGGCGGTCGGCGGCTTCGTAGCTCTCGAGGGTGTTTGGATCTCCGCCCGGCAGGTCCAGATAGAGATCGGTCCCCGTGGCGGCGACCACCGTGGGCAGGTCGGGCCAGGCCCGTTTCAGGCCCATCAGAGCGGTGTGGGTCTTGGTCCCATGGAGGGCGATGAGCAGGGCGGGAGGCTCCGGGGGCAGGGGGCCGTCGCCCCGCTGGAGCGTCACGTGCCAACCCTCTCGCCGCAGGATGCGCGCCCAGCGCAGGGCGGTCGTCCGGTTGCCCCCGACCCAGGCGGGGGGAAGGAGGAGTAGGGCGCTCCGCACCGGAGGATTGTAGCCGGGCCGCCCTCCCCCGTTCGCTCTTCCCATCGCCACCCTGGCCACAGGGTTCGGGGAGTGCTACTTCTAAGAGACGTGCAGCAGTCCATCCCCCAAGGAGGCGGCCCAGTAGCGGCCGAAGCGAGTCATGGGTAGCGCCTTTGGAATACGCACCTTCGAGACCGACGACGCCGCCGCCTGGCTCGAGCGCTTCGCCGAGCGGCCCGATACCGAAGAGCTGCGCGCGGTTCTCGATTTCGAGGATCCTGCCGACCTGCGCACGGCGCGCCTCGCCCTGGCCGGGGCGGAGGTCGTCGCCGCCTGGTGTGGACGACCCGCGCCCGAGATTCCACCCCAGGTGACCGCCTGGCTCCTGGGGCGCACGGCGGCGGTCAATGAACAGGCCCTGGGCCTGGCCCGGTCCGCGGTCGACCGGATCCTGGCGGATTCGGCCCTGAGGCGAAGCTGGGAGGAGTACGGGGAGCTGGAGGCCTGGCGCAGCGCCGTGACCGACCTGCGCCATCGCTTGGGCGATTAGGCGCTTGGGGGATTAGACGCCTGGGGGATCAGGCGCTTGGGGGATTAGGAATGTCGCTTGGGGGGAGGGAGCAAGTGCGGCGAGGGCCTCTCAACTCTTCATCCCTGCGGCGACCTTCTCGAGGACGCGCTCCTCGATCTCCCCTGCCCGCGCACAGAGTTCGGCGGCGCGGGCCAGATAACCCTCCCGTTCCTGCTCGTCGCTGAGCTCGGCGGCGTTGATGCGCACGTTGAGCTCCGCTCCCCGGACGGCTGTGCGGGCGCAGAGCGCGCCGACCCCCGCGTCGGAAACCGATGCGGGCAGACCCTTGGCAGCCATCTCCTCACAGACCGCCAGGGCCTCCAGGGAGCATTTCATCACCTCCAGCGGCACCTCGATCGCGCGGCGCATGGCAGCCTGAACACGCTCCTCGCGACCCTCCGCATCCGAGCGCCAGGCGGCGACGATGGCGTTGAAGGCGTCGGTGTCCTCGTCGATCAGAGCTTCGAGCCGCACACGGGCGGCCTTGCCCCGCAGGGCGACCTCGGAGAACTCCTCCCAACGATCGTCCCAGCCGCGCTTGTGAGACGAGAGGTTGGCCACCATCGTTCCCAGGGCGGCCCCCAAGGCTCCGACCGCGGCCGCTACCGAGCCTCCACCGGGAGCGGGGGACTCACTCGCCGTGCGATCGATGAAGCCGTGCAGGCTCTCGTCGACCAGGCGCACCACCGAGCGGTCTCGGATGGCGTACTCGATGATCTTTTCGGCCGGATCGAAGGGGGAGAGTTCGTCGAGTCCCATCGATCGCACCGCGATGCGAATCAACTCTTCATCACTCACCCCCAGGGAACGGCGCTGCTTGCGCAGGAAATGGCGTCCCGCTTCGAGGAGCGCCTCCAGGGGCAAGAGACCGACCACCTCCGAGCCGGTGACGCGCAGGCCTCGCGCAGCAGCCTTGGCGCAGCATTCGTCGAAGGCCACGTGGAGCGGAGTGACCGCGAGGTTGGTCAGGTTCATCGAGACCTGGCAGATGCCGTACTCCTCGATGTACCAACCGATGCCCTTGACGCACTTCAGGGAGCCGGGGCTCCAAACGGGACGGCCCTCGGAGTCCCGCACGATCTCCCCGGTCAAGGGGTCTCCCTCCCGCAAGATGCGGCCCTTCTCCCGCACGTCGAAGGCGACGGCGTTGGCCCGGCGCGTGGAGGTGGTGTTCAGGTTGACGTTGTAGGCGATCAAGAAGTCCCGTGCACCGACCGCCGTAGCGCCCAGACGCGCATTGAAGGTCGCCGGCCCGAAATCGGGAGCCCACTCTGGATCGGCAAGACGCGCCGCCAGGCCCTCGTACTCGCCCGCACGGACCACCGCCAGGTTGCGCCGCTCCGGCCGGGTGGCGGCGTGCTCGTAGAGGTAGACCGTGCGCCCCGCCTCGCCCAGCCGCCGCCCCAGGTCGCGCGCGTGCTCGACGACCTCCTCCATGGTGATGTCGGCAATGGGGATCAATGGACAGACGTCCAGGGAGCCGAAGCGGGGATGCTCACCCTGGTGATGGGCCATGTCGATGCGTTCGGCAGCGACCGCGGAGGCCGCCAGGGCGGCCTGCTTCACCGGCTCGGGCTCGCCGACGAAGGTGAAAACCGTGCGGTTGGTGGCCGCTCCCGGGTCGACGTCGAGGAGGGTGACCCCCTCCACGGAACGCACGGCCGCTGCGATCGCATCCAGGGTCGCCTGGTCGCGACCCTCGCTGAAGTTGGGGACACACTCGATGAGGGGCATGGCGGGGAGTTTACCCGAGGCTCCCGCGGGACGGTCGAGGGGAATGGATGGCCGGGTGCTACCCCTCGCGCACGGGTCCGGGCAAGATTGGGTGCAATGAGTGCTACGCCTACCGGTTCCCGCGACGCGGGGGGGAGAGAGCAGCTCCTGCGACGTGCCGCCACGGCCGCGGATCGGGAGCGCCAAGCCGCGCTCTACGACCTGTGCTTCGCCAAGGACGATGGGGCGCGGACCGTCCCCTGGCGCTACGACCAAAACCCCCACGGAGAGGCGATCACGCGCATCGCGACCGACCCGGCGGGACAGGTCGTCTCCCACTACGCCTGCTCGCCGCGCAGGGTCAGCTTTCCCCTGGGAGGGGGGCCGGGCCGGCGCGGCGAGGCGACCGTCGGGCAGACCGGGGACGTGATGACCCACCCCGAATTCCGAAAGCTCGGCATCTTCTCGGACCTCGACCGGGATGCGATGGAGGAGGCGCGCGAGCGGGGGTGGCCGGTCGTCTTCGGCCTACCCAACCGCCAGTCGGCCCACATCTTCACCCGCGACCTGGGATGGGAGGCGGTGGGCACGATTCGCCCCTGGACCTTCGTCCTCGTCGCGGACGCTCGGGCACGGTTGGAACGGCTACGCGCCGGGCGGCTCGCGGCGGCGGGGGTGCGCTGGGCCGCCTGGCGCGGCTTGATGCGACGCGGCGCCCTGCGCCGGGCCTCCCATGGGCAGGTCAATGTCGTACCGCTGCCGCGGCTGGGAGAGGAAGCCCAAGCCCTCTTCGAGATGGTTGCGCAGGACTATCCCTGGATGGTGCGCCGGGATCCGGAGTACCTGAACTGGCGTTTCAGCGACGCGCCCAGCGGGCGCTTCCGGACCCACGCCGCCTTCGATGGCGAGGGGAAACTGGTCGGCTATTGCGTCGTGCAGCTCCCCCTCCAAGACGAGGCCGCCGGTCACCTGGTCGAGCTGGTGGGACGGGACGAGGTCGCGCGCAGTGCACTGCTCGAGGCTGCCCTGGGACACCTGGCCAAGGCGGGTGCGGCCGTGGCCCGGGCCCACGCCATCGCCGGCAGCCGCTGGGAAAGGCAGTTGCGCAGCGCGGGTTTCCGGGCCCCCAAGAGAGAGGACGGCAAGATCGTCATCGTGAGGGTGCTCGATGAGAGACACCCCTTGGCTGCCATCGCCCGCCGGCCGGCGGAGTGGTTCTTCACCGACGGGGACCGGGACGACGAGTTGGTGCGGTGAAGCACACCCTCAAACGCCTTCTGCGAGAAGCCTGGTCACGGCTGCTCTACTACACGGGCCTTTGGCGGCTCGTCGACAGCCTCACGCCCCGGCGCATGCTGATCCTGGCCGGACACTGCGTCGACGATCCGGCGACCAACGCCGGTCTACCGGCCGACATGAAGATCGAGCCCGCGCGCCTCGAGCGCATCCTTGGGGTCCTGGGCCGGCGCTTCCGGCTCGAAACCGTCACCGGGGGGTTGGAGGCGCTGAGGGATGGCAGCAGCGGACCTTCCCTGGTGGCCCTCACCATGGACGACGGCTACGCCGACAACGAGCGGGTGCTGCTGCCGCTCCTCGAGCGAGCGGAGGGCAAGGCGACGGTCTACCTCGAAGCTCGCGTGCTGACCGAAGGTCGCGTCAACTGGGCCCACAAGTGGTTCTGGCTCCTGGATCGGATCGGCGTGGCGCCGGCGGGCCGGGAGCTGGCGGCGGAGTTGCCCGCGGGTGAGCTGCGCACCCGGTTCGAGGCGGAACTCGCCCGGGGGGGGCGGGATCTTGCCTATCGATTGAAGCGCGTCTTGAAGTACGAAGGCGGGCACGAGGTACGGGACGGGGCCCTGGACGCGCTCTTCCTGCGCCACGGCGGCGACGAGGCGGAGCTCGCGGGGCGTATCCATCTGAACCCCGAGGCGGCGCGGGCCTTGGCGGCGAGCGGAAGGGTCGAACTCGGTGGGCACACCCGGCGACACGAGGTGCTCGCCACCCTCGACGCAGAGCAGCAGCGCGAGGAGATCGCCGGGGCCCGCTCGGATCTGGAGGAGCTCTTCGGTCCGGGGAGCGGGCGCAGCTTCGCCTATCCCTATGGCCGGCGCTGGGACTTCAACGGGGATTCGGTCGCGGCCGTTCAGGCTGCCGGCTATGGGAGCGCCGTCACGACCCACGCCGGGGTGGTCACGGCGGGGAGCGATCCCCTGCGTCTGCCCCGCTGGATGATCGCAGATGAGACACCCCTGCACCTTCTGGTCTGCGAGGCCTGCGGAGGATTTGAACTGCTGCGGCGCCTAGGACTCGACCTGGCGGAGTGAGGGCAGCGCGTCTGCGGCGCGCTTCAATCCAGGTTGTAGATGAAGTCGCTGGTCGGACCGCTGTCGGAGAGCACCAGGATCACGACGATGACGATGATCACCCCCACCAGGGGGGCGAGGATCCAGACCCAGTTCTCCTTGAGGAATCTCATCGGGGTTGCTCTTGGCTTGCGCGGAGGGGCCCTTTCGGAAGGCCGGCACGAGAGGGAGGAGGCCGAGGCCGCTCCGCGACCCAGTACGTTCTAGATGCGCAGGCGTGGGCACGCAAGCGCAGCGGTTACAGGATCGTTCCGGGACAGCCGATATTCAGGGGGTGAACGGCTCCCCCGTTTCCCACGATTCTGGTCCCTGGCCCGCCCTGGCGCTTTGCCGCGCCAGGCGCGAAGCCCGCGTGGGCACGGAATTGCCGGCGCTGCTCGCCTGGGCGATCGAGGCGGAGAGCCGCGGCGACTTCGAGGGGCTCGAGACCTATGCGCGCGCCGCTCTCGCCCTGGCACCCCAGCACGTCGCCCCCTACTACACCCTGGCTCGGGCCGGGCGGGTCGATGCGGCGGAACTCTTGGACCAGCTCGCGCGGGTCCCGAGTGGGGGGGAACAGGAGCTTCACCTGCGCTTCGCCCTCGGTCATGCCCTCGATCAGGCCGACCGACCGGCGGAGGCCTTCGCGGCCTGGAAGCGGGCGAATCGGCTCAAGGGACTGCGCTTCGACGCCGCTCGGCTCGCCGCGGATCTGGAACGTGCCCTCGCGGAGATGGGCGGCGGAGCCGAGGGGGGTGACCTCACCCTGGAGCCGATCTTCATCATCGGCATGCCTCGTACTGGCAGCAGTCTGGTGGAACAGATCCTCGCCGCCCACCCGCAGGTCACGGCCCTCGGTGAATACGACGGCATGGCGCGCGTCGCCGACGCCGCCCGCGCAGGCGTGGCGGGGCGGGAGTTGGTACGGCTCTACCGGCAGGGGGCCGGCATCGCTTCGGCGGCCCGGGTCGTGACCGACAAGAACCTGGCCAACCTGGGCCGGCTCGGTCTGATCGAGCGGCTCTTCCCCCTGGCGCGGATCGTCCACTGCCGTCGCCATCCGGTCGCCGCCGGTTTCTCGGCCTACTGCCTGCATTTCGAGGGGCGCTCCTGCGCCTGGTCCTACGACCTCGCCGATCAGGCCGAGGTGCAGCGCCTGTGCAGCGCCCACCTGGAGCGCGCCCGGGCGCGTTCGGGGCTGCGCTGGATGGAGCTTTCCTACGAGGAACTCTGTGCCGATCCCGAGGGCTGGATTCCGCGCCTGGTCGCCTTCTGCGGGCTCTCCTGGGATGAGCGCTGTCTGAAGCACCACCTCGGCACGCGTCCGGTGCGCACCTCCAGCGCGGGCCAGGTCCAGCAGCCGATCTACACCCGCTCGGTCGACCGTTGGCGCGCCTATACCTCCTGGCTCGGACCGCTGCTGGCCCTCCAATCCGAGGGCTAGAACAGGGTGTAGATGAAGGGGGCTACCAGGGGCGAGGATGCGGCCACGACCAAGAGGCTACCCACGCTGAGCAGCACCACGACCAGGGGCAGGAGATACCAGTGTCCCCGTCGGGTGAAAGCGGTGAGCAACTCGACGATCGTGCCCAATCGATCGCCCAGCTTGTAGACGACGAAGCCCAGGATGGCGAGCACGATCGCGATCGCGGCCAGCCGCATCAGACTGGGGGGCAGGAGGGCCAGGAGGTGCGACCCTCCGATGGCCAGGCCGAAGACCACCGCCAGCATGAGACCCACCTTCACGAAGGCGAGGGGTGGCTTCTCGTCGCGGCGGTAGGTGATGCTGTAGATCGTGCCGAGCACCGCCCACAGGCCCGCGAAGGCCAGCAGCCAGGTGGGCAGGCCAGCGCTCGGTTCGGTGACGGCCAGAGGTGCCAGGTCACGCTGGGGCGCGGGGAGCAGGTCCAGACGGGGAAGCTCCTCGGAGAGGAAGCGGGCCAACTCCTCGTTGCCCTTCTCGTTCAAGTGCCAATCGCGGTCGAAGTAGAGCACCTCCCCGTCATCCGCCAATTGGTGGAAGCGCGGCCGTACGTCGAGGATGCGCTCCTCTGGGATGCCGGCGTCCAGGGCGAGGCGGCGGAAGCGCTCGACGGCGTTGTCCCCAGACCAACCGACGCTTCCCAGGCCGAGTCCCCGCTCGAAGCGTTCCCGCTCACGGGGATGGATGGCGGTCTCGGCGGGGATGGGACAGATCACCAGCTCGGCGCCGAGCTCCTCAGTGCGCCGGACCAGGGCGCGTAGGGCTCCCTCGGCCCGCGCCATGGGCTCTTCCATGAAGGCGGGCAGCTCGTCGAGCACCACGGCAAACTCCCGTGGGATCGACCGGGAGCCGGGCTTGAAGGTGGGGACCTGGGGACGACCGCGCAGGAGCCTTCCGATGGCGCTTCGGCCCAGGAGGCCGCGGTGCAGCCGGTTGGGCAGCTCGCGCTCTTCGAGCTCGCCCGAGGGCTCGAAACGGGGCTTGGCGTAGCCGGTGTAGTCCTCTTCCCCACACCAGTAGAGGTCGTTCTCATAGGGAAAGAGCAGGACGAGGTCGGGCTTCCACTCCGCTCCGTGGGCCAGGAGCCAGGCCACTTCCTGGTCGGTGGCGAAGCCCTCGCTGCCGGTGTTGACGATCTGGACCTCGTCGAACATCGCCTCCAGCCGGTCGAGGAAGAGATCCTTCTGTTCGACGTAGCGGCCCAGGGTGAAGGAGTCGCCCAGTGCGATCACGCGGCGGACGCCGGCCGGCTTGGTCGGCTGCACCTGGTCGCTCTCCCGCAGACCGAAGGCATTGAAGTCGAAGTGGACCCGGCCGCCGTCGGGGGTCGAGGTGGTGAGGTGAGCAGCGCGCTTGTTACCCCAGCCGGTATCGGGGTCGAAGGTATTGAGGGTGGTCGGCGGCCCCATGCCGATCAGGCGCAGCCCGCCCTCGAAGACGGCGAGGGCGATCAGGAGCGAGACGAGCAGCGCGAGGAGGACGTTGATCAGCCGCATGTCAGCTCACCATCTGGGTGACCGAATCACCCTCGTGCCGCAGGTGGAAGCGCGTCTCGGCGATCTTCTTCTTGTGCTCCGCGCGCACGATGTAGTTGTTCAGGAAGAGCAGGTCCATACCGCTCAGGCTGAAGGTGTTGAAGGCGTGGGCGGGAGACTCGACGATCGGCTCCCCCTTGAGGTTGAACGAAGTGTTCATCACCACGGGGACTCCGGTCAGCTTGCCGAACTCTTCGATCATGCCGTGGTAGGCCGGGTTGGTGGCCTTGTAGACCGTCTGCAGGCGACCCGAGCCGTCTTCGTGGGTGATCGCCGGCAGATCGGCGCGGCGCTCCTCGCGCACGGGGGCGACGTAGAGCATGAAGCGTGCCGGGAAGTGCTTCTGGGCGTCGGGAATGTCGAAGAACTCGTTCGCCCGCTCTTCGAGGACGGAGGGGGCGAAGGGGCGGAAGGCCTCGCGGAACTTGATCTTGGCGTTGAGCTTTTCCTTCATCTCGGCCCGCCGCGGATCGGCGATGATCGAACGCGCACCGAGGGCCCGGGGACCCCACTCGAAGCGTCCGCGGAACCAGCCGCAGACCTGACCGTCGGCGAGCTCGGCGGCGACGCGTGCGAAGAATTCGCGATCGTCGTCGATCTTCTCGTAGGGAATGTCGTGCTGCTCCAGGAAGGCCTGGATGTCGGCGTCGGAGTGTTCCGATCCCAAGTAGGCGTGCTCGAGGGCCGGTCCCCGCGGCTGATCCAAGAGATGGTTGTAGGCCCAATAGGCCGCCCCCACCGAGCCGCCATCGTCCCCGGGGGCAGGGTGGATGTAGACGTTTTCGAAGGGGCCCTGACGTAGGAGTTTGTAGTTGGCGACCGAGTTGAGGGCCACCCCTCCCGAGAGGCAGAGGTTCGGCATACCTCCGGAGAGCTCGTGCAGGTGGCCGACCATCTTGAGCAGGATCTCCTCGGTCACCCGCTGGATACTCGCGGCCATGTCGCAGAAGAAGGGGTCGAGCGACTTGTCCTGGAGCTTGGGATCGCGCCGCGGGCGGCCGAAATGCTCTTCGAATGCGGTCGAGAGGGTGTCGTTGGTCGAGTAGTGGTACCGGAAGTACCGCATGTCGTGCCAGATCGAGCCGTCCTCGGCGACCTGGAGCAGCTCGTAGATCTTGTCGGTATGCACCGGCTTGCCGTAGGGGTGCATGCCCATCAGCTTGTACTCCCCCTCGTTGATCTCGAAGCCGCAGTAGGCGGTGAAAGCCGAATAGAGCAGGCCCAGGGAGTGGGGGAAGCGGATCTCCTTTTGAATGTCGATCTTGTTCCCCCGGCCGAGGGCCATGGTCGAAGTGGTCCACTCGCCGGCCCCGTCGACGGTCAGGATGGCGGACTCCTCGAAGGGGGAGGTGAAGTAGCTGGCCGCCGCGTGGGACATGTGGTGGTCGGCGAAGAGCAGCTTGGCCCGCGGCACCTTGAGGCGGCGCGACATCATGGACTTGATCCACAACTTGTCGGAGATCCAGCGCTGCATCGACTCCCGGAAGACCGCCGCGGAGCGCGGGAAGGTGGCCATCGCCGTGAGCAGCATGCGCTCGAACTTGACCAGGGGCTTCTCGTAGAAGACGACGTAGTCGACGTCGTGCAGGGTGACCCCGGCTTGACGGCAGACGAACTCGATCGCCAGCTGGGGAAAGCCCGAGTCGTGTTTGACGCGGCTGAAGCGCTCCTCCTCGGCGGCGGCGACCAGGACTCCGTCCTTGATCAGGGCGGCGGCGGAGTCGTGGTAGTAGAACGAGAGTCCCAGGATGATCATGTCTCAGTCCTGCCGGCGCGCCAGACGCAGGGTGTCGTTGGGATGGTCCCAGGGGGTCCAGTTTCCCCGGGAGGGCCGGCGCAGGTGCAGGGGATCGGTTACGCGCTGATAGACCAGCGCGAAGGGTCCCAGGACGAGGTAGTAGAGAACCGTCAGGAGGATGCGTGAGAGCATGCTCCCGAAGCGCTCGGAGAACTGGAGGAGGTCTTGCATGGCGGGCACCCCGGGCCGGGAAGAGGAGGAGGGTCCGGGCTCGGGGAGGGGGGCGCTCGGTGCGCGGGGCGGAAAGTATAGCCGACCCGCAGGGGGGGAGCCGCCTCTCTCTCCCTTGTGGCGGCAACCCAAGAGGGCGTCTCAGCGGAGGGTGAGTTCGCCTTGATACAGCTCGTCCTCGGAGTAGTCGTGATCCTGGTTTTCGTCCCGGAAGACGTTGAGGGCGATCTGGGTACCGGGCGCGAGTCGATCGATGAGTTGGGCCAGGGTGCTGCGCGCCCGCACGCGCACCGGGCTGATGGTGCCCACGACCTGGATGGCCGGAATCAGGTCCCCGGGCCGGAGCCCGAGCTCACCGGCGGGACCCGAGGGGCTGACGCGATCGACGACGATCCAGTTCTGGCGCTGCAGACGGCGCTCTCTGACCGTCATCCCCAGGCGCTCGAAGAGCAGCCCGTCGATGCGATCCCAGGGCTCCAGGACGAGGTCGCGCTCCTCTTCCCCGGTGGCGATGCGCATGTGGATCGGCCCACTCTGGGGCAGGTCGAGGGCGGCGTGCAGGTACTCCTCCTGATTCGCGACCGGATGCCCATTCAGGGAGAGGATCCGGGCGCCCTCACAGATTCCGGCCTGGTCGGCGGGGCTGCCCGGGATGACCTGGGCGACGGTAGCCGGGGCGCCTTGGGCCAGGGTGATGCCGAGCCAACGCTGCTGGGCCTGGGGGAAGAGGGTCTGGGTCAAGACCTCCCGAACCCGGTCGACCGGGATGGCGAAGCCGATGTTCTCGGCCATGGTGTTCATGACGGCGTTGATCCCGATCAACTCCCCGCGGATGTTGAGCAGGGGCCCCCCCGAGTTGCCCAGGTTGATCGAGGCGTCGGTCTGAATCAGGCCCTGGAAGTGCAGGCCCCGGTCGGGGACCGGGACGTCCCGGTGCAAGCCGGAGATGATCCCGGTCGAAACCGTATGCGCTTGGCCGTGGGGGTTGCCGATCGCGACCACCCGCTCGCCGCGCATCAGGTCGCTGCTCGTACCCAAGCGGACGGTGGGAAACCCATCCTTGCGACCAGGCAGGGGATCGATATGCAGCAGGGCCAGGTCCTCGGAGCGCACGAAGGAGACCAGCTCAGCCGGGTAACGGTGGGGATCTCCGTCAAAGGTGACCGTGATCGATTGGGCGCCTTCGACGACGTGGTAGTTGGTGACGATATAGCCGTCCGCATGCACGACCACCCCCGAGCCGGCGCCGGCCAGGGTGCGGTTCTGAAGGCCGAAGAGGGTGTTCACCCTCTGGGTCATCTCGGTCTCGATGAAGACGACCGCGGGGGCGACCGCCCCGACGACCAAGACCTCCGGGGTGACCCGGTCGACATCCTGGAGGCGACGGTAGAGTTGCTCCTGGGAGGGGTTCTCGGTCGCTAGGGGCAGGCTCAGGGTCAAGGCGGCGAAGAGCAGCATGATCAACTCCTGTGGGTCCTTTCGGTCACGGTTCCTGCGCCCACGCGGGCGTCTCCCGGCAGCTACGGGGAGAAGGGAGGCCTGTGAGATCCTTGCCCCGAGTCCAGGGAGGTTTCACCCCGGACAGCCGGATCTGCCGAATTGGGGGCTCAGCGGGGGGGGCCCACGG